>NZ_JBFUHK010000054.1:0-24678 GCF_056402435.1 Rahnella sp. P4_A8
GATGTTTTCACCGACGAACCGCACGTCCCGCACGCATTGTTACACCGGGAAAATGTGGTGGTCACACCGCATATGGCCAGTGCTACCTGGGCGACGCGCAAAGAGATGTCGCGTCTGGTGCTGGAAAATGTCAACGCCTATTTTGCTGGCGAGCCGTTGGTGACACCTGTTCCGCAGTAAGCGAGTGAAAACGTATTCTGCATGTAAATCAAAGCGCGGCGTTACGTCGCGCTTATTGATTGTCAGCGTTAAACCCCCATCCGGGAGGGGATGATTGTCCCGGAGCGGAGGGAAAACTGGAAATGCCTGAGGTATTCAATGGCAGAGGCCCTGCCGTAAAGATATAGACAACGTCTATATCGCTTGCGAATAAATCGATTTCACTTTATTGAACGTCAGACTTATGCTGCTGCGGAAACATTAAGGGCTATCAGGAGAGAATATGGAAACCCAACAACTGGCAGCGTTAGTTGTTCACTCAATTGGCGGCGCGGATAACCTCACTAAAATGACCTACTGTGCCAGTAGGATCCGGATGCAGGTACGCGATGCCTCCCTGCTCGACAGGCAGGCATTAGAAGCACCGGAGGCCATTCGGGCTGTACTTGAAGTAGAAACACCACAATGCGACACGGAGTATCATCTGGTGGTCGGACCGGGCAATACCCGGTCGCTGTATCAGGCGCTGACGGCGTTAACTCAAAAATAGTCAGACCAGCAGGTGGCTGACCCGCGCCAGATGCTCTTGCATCAATGCCTGCATCTGCACCACGTGCGCCGCATCCATCTTCTCCCGCATCATATAAAAGCCCACGTTATAGCGCGGGCTTTGTTGCGTGGTTTGCAGCGGTATAATGCCGTAACGCGCAAAGTAGTCCGCCATGCACGTCGGATAACTCAGCATGATGGCGTCGGAATCATTGACCATGTCTATCGCCGCCATCATCGAGTTAGTTGACCAGATCACCCTATCTTCAAGATGCATCTGGTTGCGCGCCAGCCTTTTGGGTTGCATGTCCTCGACCATGTGTTGAAAACGCCCTTCATCCGGCGTCAGTTCAACGCAAGGATAGTCTTGCAGCTGGAAGGGGTCGATGACGTTGTTGCCTAACGGATGCCCGCGTCGGACAAACAGGCTGTCGGTGACGCTGAACAGCGGCACAAAGGTGATGCCTGCCCTGGAATTCAGCCCCTGAATCTCATGCCCGATAAAGAGATCGATATCACCGCCAAGCAGTAAGTCCATCAGTCGCAGGTGATTTCCCTGATCGATATGGATATTTACCGTGGGATGCAGCGTGCGGTAAGTGTTGAAACTGTCGCGTACAAACATGTGCCACCAGGCATGCCCGGTGCCCATCCGCAAACTCTGCACCTGACGCGCTTTGATAAGCGCCAGTTTACTCAGCGTATTTTCATAAATACGCTGCATCATCTGCGCCTGCTCCAGCAAAAGATCGCCGTACTCGGTCGTTTTCACGCCCGTTGAGGTGCGCACAAGCAGTTGCACGCCCAGATTCTCCTCCAGCTTCTTCATATTATGCGTAAGTGTCGGCTGACTAAGGCAAAGTTTGTTTGCTGCATGACTCACATTTTTGAACATCGCCACTTCGATAAACTGCCGCAGAATTTTATCCAAGATCACACATTTCCCAGGTGGTATAGATAATTTGTATACCTTAGCAGTGAAAATCAATTTCCACCAATGTCTCCGCTTCGCTATTTTCCTCCTATGACGGTATTCCCGCCACGACCTGAGAGTAAGCCATGAGACGAGTAATCCCGGGACTGGTTGCAGCCACGCTGACCCTGACATCGAGTCTGGTTCATGCCGACACCCTGCGTATGGAATGTCCGCCTGGCAAGGAAAGTCGTCAGTTCTGTAACGACATTAAACAGCAGTTTGAAGCGCAGACCGGCCACACGCTGGAATTTATCGATCTTCCACCTGCCTCGAATGAAAAATTGTCGTTGTTTCAACAGATATTTGCCGCCAAAGATTCGGGCGCGATCGATCTCTTCCTGGCCGACACCGTCTGGATCGGTGTGCTGGATAAACATCTGCTGGATTTAACAGATAGCGTCAGTGATATCCGCAATGATTTTTTCCCGAACGCGTTCCAAAACGACATCGTTAACGGTCGTGTCAAAGCCATTCCCGCTTACATGGATGCAGGCGCGCTGTTTTATCGCAAAGATTTATTGGCGAAATACGGCCAAAAGCCGCCTGTGACCTGGAGCGAGCTGACGCGTATTGCCACGCTGGTTCAACAAGGTGAGCGTGAAGCGGGACATCAAAACTTCTGGGGGCTGGTGTTTCAGGGCAAAGCCTATGAGGGGCTGACCTGCAATGCGCTGGAGTGGGTGGAGTCGCAGAAGGGCGGCAGTTTTATTGATACTAACGGCAATATCACCATCAACAATCAACGCGCCGCACAGGCGCTGGATATGGCCGCGGCATGGATCGGGAAAATCGTTCCACCGGGAGCATTAGGTTACATGGAAGAGGAGTCCCGTCCGGTCTTCCAGAACGGTGATGCCCTGTTTATGCGCAACTGGCCTTATGCCTACACGCTGGCGCAAGACCGCAGCAGCCCGATCCGTGGCAAAGTCGGCGTCATTCCGTTACCCCGGAGCGAGGACGGCACCTCTGTTAGCACCATGGGCGGCTGGCACTGGGCGATCAGCGCTTACACCAAAAATCCGAAAGCCGCGCTGGCGCTGTTAAAAATTGTCAGCAGTGCCGAATCACAGAAGAAAGGGCTGACGCTGATGGGCAGGGCGCCGTCGCGCACCGCGCTGTATGACGATCCTGACGTCCTGGCGCAGGCACCCTATCTCGCCGAGTTTAAAGAGATCTTCCTGCTGGCCAGGCCTCGCCCTGCATCGCAGACCAAACGCCAGTACGCGCAGGTCTCCAAAGCGATTTATAACGCAACTTACAACGTGCTGCGTGGCGACAGCGACGGGGCGACCGCAGTGGCAGAGTTGCAGCAGCGGCTGGAGAGAATTAAAGCCAGAGGATGGCGCTGAGTTCAGCGTCCCCATTAACGGTCCGGAGTTTGACGCATGAAGCCAGAAACACCCTCACTATCACTTCCTGACGATAACGTCGGCAGCCGCGCGGTGAAGCGCAGCAAGCCCGGTTATCAGCTACGCCGCAGCCGTATCGCCTGGCTGCTGGTGGCGCCATCTCTTCTGTTACTGGCTGCCGTTGCAGGCTGGCCGCTGTTCCGCACACTGTTTTACAGCTTCACCGATGCCATGCTGGATTCGCCCGATGATTACCGTTTTGTCGGCTTCACCAACTATGTTGACCTGGCCGACGGTGCCCATTATTACGGCGTCCTGGCCGATCCGCTGTGGTGGAAGGCCGTTGGTAACACGCTGCGTTTCAGCGTGATGTCGGTGTCGCTTGAACTGGTGTTCGGCATGCTGCTTGCCTTGCTGATGAACCAGAAGTTT
Organism: Rahnella sp. P4_A8; assembly: GCF_056402435.1. Taxonomy (NCBI): domain Bacteria; kingdom Pseudomonadati; phylum Pseudomonadota; class Gammaproteobacteria; order Enterobacterales; family Yersiniaceae; genus Rahnella; species Rahnella sp. P4_A8. The sequence continues at coordinate 3,466 of NZ_JBFUHK010000054.1, forward strand.
CGCGGTCAGGGGCTGGTGCGAACCGCCATTCTGGTGCCGTGGGCGATCCCGACGATTGTGTCCGCCAGAATGTGGAGCTGGATGTTCCATGACCAGTATGGGGTGGTGAACAATCTGTTGCTCAGGCTTGGGGTTATTCACTCCCCGCTGGCATGGGTAGCAGACCCGGGGTTATCCATGTGGGCGGTGGTCATCGTCGATGTCTGGAAAACCACACCGTTTATGGCGCTGATGCTGCTGGCCGCGTTGCAGCTGATTCCGCGCGATCTGTATGAAGCGGCGCGGATTGACGGGGCCAATACCTGGCAGCGTTTTCGTCGAATCACACTGCCGTTGATTATGCCGGCAATGATCGTCGCGCTGATTTTCCGCGTCATGGATGCGCTACGGGTGTTTGATCTGATTTATATCCTGACCTCCAACAGTGAAGCCACCGTGTCGGTGTCGGGTTATGCACGAGATTTGCTGGTGAGTTATCAGGAAATGGGATCCGGTTCCGCCGCGTCGGTACTGGTATTCATGATGGTGGCAGGGATTGCAGCCTGCTTCCTGATGCTGGGTCGCCGCCGCAATGGAGAGGAATAATCATGAAAATGAAACGTCAGCAGCAAAAACTCGCACAGCGTTCACTGATTTTTGCAGGATCTGCATTTGCCTGTTTGATCTGCCTGTTCCCGTTCTACTACGCGGTTATCACCTCGCTACGCTCGGGGGCAAATCTGTTCACCGTGATCTGGTTGCCCGATGAAATGAACTGGGGGAATTACGTGACCGCGCTGATGGATAACGGCATTGCCCGCAGCCTCTTTAACTCGGCGGTGGTGGCAACGCTCACTGTTGGTCTGTGTCTGCTGGTGTCAATCACGGCTGCTTTTGCGCTGTCGCGCATTCGTTTTAAAGGGCGAAAGTATCTGCTGTTCACCATTCTCTGTGTGTCCATGTTCCCGCAGGTGGCTGTGCTGTCAGGTATGTTTGAGCTGGTGCGGTTTATGGGATTGTATGACTCGCTTGGCGCGCTGGTCCTGTCCTACACCACCTTTTCATTACCCTTCACAATCTGGGTGCTGACCACCTTTATGAAGGCGATTCCCGTCGAGCTGGAAGAAGCGGCAATCGTCGATGGTGCCAGCACCTGGACCATTATCAGCCGTATCTTTGTGCCCATCATGGGGCCGTCGCTGGTGACGACCGGACTGCTGGCGTTCATCGGCGCCTGGAATGAATTTATGTTTGCTCTGACGTTTGTGATTTCCGGCGACAAGCGAACCGTTCCCGTGGCGATCAGTATGTTGCAAGGATCTTCCCAATTCGAACTTCCATGGGGCGCCATCATGGCTTCCTCAGTCATCGTCACGCTTCCCATTGTAGTGCTGGTGCTTATTTTCCAGCGACGCATTGTCAGTGGATTAACCAACGGCGCAGTCAAAGGCTGATGCCTCAATCAGTATCGTCAGGAGACCCGAATAATATGGCTACAAAAATTGTTCTAGTGGGCGCAGGCAGTGCGCAGTTTGGTTACGGTACGCTGGGTGACATTTTCCAGAGCACCGCGCTGTACGGCAGTGAAATCGTACTCCATGACATCAATCCGGCCTCGCTGGCGGTAACGGAAAAGACGGCCCGTGATTTCCTGGCAAAAGAAGATCTCCCCTTTATCGTCAGTGCGACCACTGACCGTGCCACGGCGTTGCGCGGTGCCGGGTTTGTGATTATCTCGATTGAGGTGGGCGATCGTTTTGCCCTGTGGGATCTTGACTGGCAAATCCCGCAGCAGTATGGCATTCAGCAGGTCTATGGCGAGAACGGCGGCCCGGGGGGATTGTTCCATGCGCTGCGTATTATTCCGCCTATTTTGGACATCTGCGCCGACGTGGCCAACATTTGCCCTGACGCCTGGATATTTAATTATTCCAATCCGATGAGCCGCATTTGTACCACCGTGCATCGTGCCTTCCCTGAGCTGAATTTTGTTGGCATGTGTCACGAAATAGCGTCCCTTGAGCGCTATCTGCCTGAAATGCTGGGAACCTCCTTCGATAATCTGAATCTGCGTTCGGGTGGCCTCAACCACTTCAGCGTGCTGTTAGAAGCCCGGTATAAAGACAGTGGTAAAGACGCGTATGCCGACGTCAGGGCCAAAGCCCCGGACTATTTCGCGACTTTGCCGGGTTACAGCGACATCCTGGCGTATACCCGCTCCCACGGTAAGTGGGTGGAAACCGAAGGCAGCACCGAGCGTCATGCGCTCGGCGGCAAAGACAGCTCGTATCCCTGGGCAGACCGTACGTTATTCAAAGAAATCCTTGAGAAGTTCCACCACCTGCCGATCACCGGCGACAGCCATTTTGGCGAATACATCAGCTGGGCGGGCGAGGTCAGCGATCATCGCGGCATTCTCGACTTTTATACTTTCTATCGTAACTACCTCGGTGAGGTACAGCCGAAGATTGAGCTTAAGTTGAAGGAGCGCGTGGTGCCCGTCATCGAAGGGATTCTGACCGACTCAGGCTATGAGGAGGCCGCCGTCAACATTCCGAACCGCGGATTTATCAAACAACTGCCAGCGTTTATCGCCGTGGAAGTGCCTGCGATTATTGACCGGAAAGGTGTACATGGGATCAAGATCGATGTCCCGGCCGGTATCGGCGGGTTACTCAGTAATCAGGTTGCCATCCACGACCTGACGGCGGAGGCCATCCTTGAAGGGTCCCGCGATCTGGTGATTCAGGCACTGCTGGTTGACCCGGTGAACAACAAATGCCGTGCTATTCCAGAACTGGTGGATGTGATGATTTCTCGTCAGAGCCCATGGCTTAACTATCTGAAATAAAAACAGACTCTATTGATGCCGGGAGCTTCCGGCATAACAACATCATGGATTCGGAGGGGAATATGGCGCAACTGACCTTGGACAAGATTCAAAAACGCTATGGTGCAAAGACAGAGGTCATCAAATCGCTGGATCTGCACATTAAAAGCGGAGAGTTTGTGGTGATCGTCGGGCCTTCCGGCTGCGGCAAGTCAACACTACTGCGGATGATTGCCGGGCTTGAGGAGATAAGTGGCGGGGGCATGTATATCGACGGGAACTATGTGAACGATGACACGCCAGCAGAACGCGGCATTGGCATGGTATTTCAGTCCTATGCCCTCTATCCGCACATGAGCGTCTATCAGAATATGGCGTTTGGGCTGGAGCTTGCGCGCCATCCGGCATCCGAAATCGACCAGCGCGTGCGTGCGTGCGCACGTATTTTACAGCTCGAACCCCTGCTGGCGCGACGGCCAAAAGACTTGTCCGGCGGCCAGCGCCAGCGTGTAGCGATTGGCCGTGCCATCGTGCGTGAACCCCGCCTGTTCCTGTTCGACGAACCGCTTTCAAACCTCGACGCTTCCCTGCGCGTGCAGATGCGCATGGAGGTGTCGGCCCTGCACAAACGTCTGGGCGTCACCATTATTTATGTCACCCACGATCAGGTCGAGGCGATGACGCTTGCCGACCGTATTGTGGTACTCAATCAGGGCAACATCGAGCAAGTGGGCACGCCGCTGGAGCTGTACGACCAACCTGCCAATGAGTTTGTGGCGCAGTTTATCGGTTCGCCGAAGATGAATCTGCTTCCTGCCACGCTGCGCCAGGCGGGTGAACAACAAAGCGTGGTCGAGCTGGATAACGGCAAGGCGCTGGTTCTGCCTGTTGCCACGCCGGCAGCGGCACAGGGCCGCAGCGTGAACTTGGGTATTCGCCCGGAACATATTCGCAGCGGCAATCGGGAAGAGTGTGAATATCAGGGAGAGGTGATGTTTGTTGAGCAGATGGGCAACGAAACCCTGTTGTATCTGGATAACGGCAATGCCAGTGAACCCTGGGTGGTCCGTCACGCAGAACGTTCAGCCATTCAGGTTGGCGAGATCGTTGGCGTGCGGCTGCCGGTGGAGCGCTGTTACCTGTTCGACAGTCACGGTCGGGCGTTCCATCGCCATCTGACCATGAATCATTAATTCGTTTAGGGAAGAGAAAGTCATGAGTGATATGCACAGCGCACAGCAGTGGAAGGATGCCGTGGTTTATCAGGTCTATCCGCGCAGCTTTATGGACAGTAACGGTGACGGTACCGGTGATCTCAACGGCATCATCAGTAAACTCGACTATTTGCAGCAGCTCGGCATCAACATGCTGTGGCTGTCGCCGGTTTATCGTTCGCCGATGGACGATAACGGCTATGACATCTCCGATTACGAGAATATTGCCGATATTTTTGGCTCGATGGCTGAAATGGAGCATCTGATCGCGGAAGCAGAAGCACGGGATATCGGCATTCTGATGGATCTGGTTGTCAATCACACCTCCGATGAGCATCCGTGGTTTATTGATGCGCTGACATCAAAAAACAGTGCTTACCGTGATTTCTACATCTGGCGCAAACCGGCGGCTGACGGCGGACCGCCCAATGATCAACGTTCCCATTTTGGCGGCAGCGCCTGGACACTGGATAAGGCCAGTGGGGAATATTATCTGCACCAGTTTTCAACGCGCCAGCCGGATCTCAACTGGGAAAATCCCGACGTACGTGCCGCCATCCACGCGATGATGAACCGCTGGCTGGCGCGTGGTATCGGCGGGTTCAGAATGGATGTTATTGACCTGATCGGCAAAGACGTCGATCAACAGATCATGGCGAACGGTAAAAATCTGCATCTTTATCTTCATCAGATGAACCGCGCCACCTTTGGCCCGTACGGCAGCATAACCGTTGGTGAGACGTGGAGTGCAACGCCGGAAGATGCACTGCTTTACAGCGCCGAAGCGCGGCAGGAACTGACGATGGTCTTTCAGTTTGAGCACATCAGGCTTTTCTGGGATGAACATCATGGAAAGTGGCGCAACAAGCCCTTTGATCTGCTGCGTTTCAAGGCTGTTATCGACAAATGGCAGACAGCGTTAGCCCACCGCGGCTGGAACTCGCTGTTTTGGAGCAATCACGATTTGCCACGCGCCGTTTCCAAATTTGGCGATGAAGGTCAGTATCGCGTCGAGTCGGCAAAAATGCTGGCCACAGCGCTCCACTGCCTTAAAGGCACGCCTTACATTTATCAGGGCGAAGAGATTGGCATGACCAACGTGCGCTTTCCGCGTATTGACGACTATCGGGATATTGAAAGTCTGAATTTGTATCAGGAACGGGTGGCCGAAGGCGTCAGTCACGAAGAGATGATGAGGGGGATCCACGCCAACGGTCGCGATAACGCCCGAACGCCGATGCAGTGGGACAGCAGTCAGCATGCTGGTTTTACAACATCACAGCCCTGGATTGACGTGAATCCCAATTATAAACAGATAAACGTGGCGGCGGCGCTTGACGATCCCAACTCTGTTTTTTACCACTACCAGAAACTGGTGGCGCTGCGTAAGCAACAACCGCTGCTGGTTCACGGCGACTTCAGGCAGATTTTCAACAGCCATCCGCAGGTTTTTGCCTGGTTACGCACGTCGGGCGACCAGACGCTGGTGGTGATCAATAATTTCACCCGTGAACCTCTGACGCTTGACGTGCCGGACAACCTGCAGTCGTTGCAGGGCCAGTGCCTGATCAGTAACTATGCGCCACGTGAGCAACTGGGTGCGCGTTTACAACTGCAACCCTATGAATCTTTTGCTTTATTAATCGGGAGTCTCTGATGGCAAACTGGTGGAAAGAGGCCGTGGCGTATCAGATCTATCCACGCAGCTTCAAAGACAGCAACCGCGATGGTATTGGCGATATTAACGGCATAACTGAAAAACTCGATTATCTTAAGGATCTGGGGATCGATCTGATCTGGATCTGTCCGATATATCAGTCACCCAACGACGACAACGGCTACGACATCAGCGATTACCAGCAAATCATGGCAGAATTCGGCACGATGGCCGATTTTGACCACCTGCTGAAGCAGGTTCATCTGCGCGGGATGCGGTTGATTATTGATTTGGTCGTTAATCATACTTCTGATGAACATCCCTGGTTTGTGGAGTCGGGTTCCTCCCTCGATAATCCGAAACGCGACTGGTACATCTGGCGCGACGGTAAACAGGGTGGGGAGCCGAATAACTGGGAGAGCATTTTTAACGGGTCCGCCTGGAAGCATAGCGCGGCCACCGGGCAGTACTTTTTACATCTGTTTTCTGAAAGGCAGCCGGATCTCAACTGGGAGAACCCCGGCGTGCGCTCGGCCATTTACACCATGATGCGCTGGTGGCTTGATAAAGGCGTGGACGGCTTCCGAATTGATGCTATCTGCCATATGAAAAAAGAGCCAGCATTCAGTGACATGCCTAATCCGCAGGGACTCCCTTATGTGCCGTCGTTCGAACGCCATCTGAATTATGACGGATTGCTCGATTACGTCGATGACATGTGTGAACAGGTACTCAGCCGCTACGACATTGTTACCGTCGGTGAGATGAACGGCGTCACCGCTGAACAGGGCGAGGAGTGGGTTGGTGAGCAGCGCGGCAGACTGAATATGATCTTTCAGTTTGAGCACGTAAAGCTGTGGCAGGACGGTCAACACACTAAAGCGCAGTCTGGCCTCGATCTGATGGGCTTAAAAGATATTTTCACGCGCTGGCAGACGCTGCTGGAAAATAAAGGCTGGAATGCGTTATACGTCGAGAACCATGATCTTCCCCGCGTGGTGTCAGGATGGGGCGACGCGGAAAACTATCATCGTGAGAGTGCGACTGCCATTGCGGCTATGTACTTCCTGATGAAAGGAACGCCGTTTATCTATCAGGGACAGGAGCTCGGCATGACCAATACGCATTTCGCCAGCCTGGATGATTTTGACGATGTTGCCGCAAGAAAACGTGCGAGTGAAATGCGCAGACAGGGCATGGAGGAGTCAGACATTCTGGCAATTCTTAGCCGTACCGGGCGCGATAACTCACGTACACCGATGCAGTGGGATCACAGCATTCATGGCGGTTTCAGCTCCGTGACGCCCTGGTTTCCTGCAAACAGCAATTACCGCGAAATCAACGTCGCGCAGCAGCGCGAAGATAACCATTCCGTTCTGAATTTTTATCGTGCGCTGATCCGCCTGCGGCGGCAGATGCCAGCGCTGATTGAGGGAAACTATCAACTCCTGTTGCCTTCCCATCCCCATATTTACGCCTATCTGCGTACGCTGGAAAATCAGCAGATCCTGGTGATCGGTAATTTCAGCGCCTGTCCACAAGAGGTTGATTCACAACAGTTGGCGCTGGAAGGTGCGCAATTGCTACTGGGTAACTATCAGGATGAGGGAGCGCTGCACATTTTACGGCCCTATGAAACACGGATTTATCAACGTTAAGCTCTGTCTGCGGGAGTATTCTGCGCACAAACAGCCAGAATGCAGGGTTTACCTCCGGTAAGCCGTGGTTCCGTATCAACCCGAATCGAACTCACCTGACCCCAAATCTGACCACCAAATTCTCCCGGTGCGGAGGGGAAACTGAAAATGCAGCGGGAAGGTTTTCATGCTCACTGATTGCCTCAACGCCATACAGGCAGGGGCTCCGGCGTATAAAAACCAAAAAGCCCGCTTAAGTTTCCTTAAGCGGGCTTTTCTAATTTGGCTCCTCTGACTGGACTCGAACCAGTGACATACGGATTAACAGTCCGCCGTTCTACCGACTGAACTACAGAGGAATCGTTGGAACGGGGCGAATAATAGCGACTGCCTGTGGGCATGTCAAAGGGTTAACGAAAAAAGTTGTCTGACTGCTTTCTTAATATTCAACTTGTTGACTATTAAGGCAAAGTGATTAAAACCTCTGCCATTTTTCTGTACGTCACGCCTTTTCACGTCTGTATTGCACTAAAAGTATTCACAAGTTGCCTGATTGTTGTGCAGGGGTTATCGGTAAGTTTTATTCTGGCCGTTATTCTGCAAGTTTTTTGCCAGCCACCGGCCATAAAATCGTCATAAATTCAGATCTGCTGCACAAATTTCACTCATATTTCGAAACTGGCACACCCCGTGCATTGTTATTTTACTAACAACGGCTAGCTTTTTGACAATGAAGCAACAGGGGATTAACTGATGCAGCCAGCGCAGGATGTGATTGAACAAATCGAAGCCTCGTTTGCCGGGCAGACACCCACGGGCAAACGCATTGCCAGCTATCTGCTGGCAAATCTTGCACAGATCCCGTTTGAAACGGCGGACAGCATTGCGCGCAGCGCGGCGACCAGTGGCATTTCTGTCGGGCGATATCTGCGCAGTCTCGGCTATCGCAATCTCGATCACTTCAAGCAAACGCTGCGCCTGCAAAGCGGCACATCATATCAGCCGTGGGTGGTTACCGACCGTCTGGGCGCTTATCGCGAACGCAGCAAACAGCCGCAGCAGGAAAAGTTGCAACAGTCGCTGACGCTCGAACTCGAAGCCATTAATCACGTGTATCGGCTGGCGCAAACTGACAGTTTTGCACAGGTCAGCCGCCGTCTGGCCGATGCGGAGGCGGTGTTTATTCTCGGTATCCAGTCGGTACGCGGCATTGCCAACAACTTCTCCAGTTATCTCGAGTACTTACGGCCAAAAGTCTATTTCGCCGACGGGCTTTCCGGCACCTATGTCGAATCCCTGAATTCGGAATTCGCGCAGCCTTATCTGGTGGTGACCGACACCCGTGCCTATTCGAAGATGGCGCAAACTTATTGCGAAGCTGCCTGTGAACGCGGCCTGAACGTGGCACTGATCACCGACATTTACTGTCCGTGGGCGCGCGATTATCCGGTGGATTTATTGCAGGTGAAAACCGACACCGGCCAGTTCTGGGACTCGATGGCGCCGCTAAGCTGCCTGTTCAATCTGTTGTGCTCGGCGGTGCTCGAACTGCGCGGTCACGATGTAGAACAGCGCCTGGCGAATAACCGCATCCTGCAAAAACAGCTCGGACAATTTGAATCCTGAACTTCTAAACCAGCGGACAGATTTATTGATGAATACGAAAACACCTGATGTTGCCCTGATCGATCTGGCTGAAATTCTGCCCGATGCGGTGATCGACCTGAAATATGCCACCGCCGATAACCTGACCGGTCAGCCGATTTATCGCGAATCCCTCTGCCTGCTGCATCCCGATGCCGCGTCGGCGTTGGTTCGTTGTAACGAAGTCGCGAAACTGGCCGGATTCACGTTGAAAATCTATGACGCTTACCGGCCGCAGGCGGCGCAGGCCTGTTTGTGGGCGGCGTTTCCGAATCCGGATTATGTGGTGGATATCAGACTCGGTTCGCACCACAGCCGCGGTGTGGCGGTGGATCTGACCTTGCTGGATGAGCAGGGTGAGGCGGTGGATATGGGCGCGGGCTTCGATGAAATGACCGAAGTATCGCATCCGTTTTACCCTGATTTACCGCCACATATTCAGCGTAACCGCTTGCTGCTTAACGCCGTGATGGCGGCGGGTGGCTTTAAGGGTATCACCAGCGAGTGGTGGCACTTTGAATTACCGGATGCCAAAACGTATCCGTTGTTGGAAGAGCGGTTCGGCTGCTATCCGCCGGTTAATGCCGCGTAATTATTGCACGTCTCTTATCACTTTTTGACAGAGCCAGGAGTTMTCAGATGAGCAACACAGCAATCAACACGTTCCGCAAAAATACGAAAACACAGGTCGCCGGTGCCATTTTTCTCGCCTTGTCAGGCTTAAGTTTTGCCACGCAGGCCGCCGTGCCGAAAGACATGCTGGTGATTGGTAAAGCAGCCGATCCGCAAACGTTGGATCCTGCGGTGACTATCGACAACAACGACTGGACGGTCACGTATCCGGCGTATCAGCGTCTGGTGCAGTATAAAACCGAAGACGGCAAAGGCTCGACGCAGGTTGAAGGGGATCTGGCGGCAAGCTGGACGGCATCACCGGATCAACTGATCTGGACCTTCAAACTCAAGCCGGGCGCTAAATTTGATGACGGTTCCGACGTCAATGCCGATGCGGTGAAATGGTCGTTCGAACGACTGATGAAAATCGGTCAGGGGCCGTCGGAAGCCTTCCCGAAAGACATGACGGTGACCGTTGTCGATCCGATGACGGTGACCTTTACGCTCAAAACGCCGTTCGCGCCATTCCTCTATACACTGGCGAATGACGGCGCGGGTATCGTCAATCCGGCGATTGCCAAAGCCAATCCGGCCGATGAAGGTAAGGCGTGGCTGGCGGGACATACTGCCGGTTCCGGCCCGTATAAACTCGATCGCTGGCAAAAAGGTCAGCAACTGGTGCTGGTGCCCAATCCGCATTACAGCGGCGCAAAACCAGCCTTTAAACGTGTGACCGTGAAAATTATCGGTGAAAGCGCCACCCGCCGCCTGCAACTGTCGCGCGGGGATCTGGACATTGCCGATTCCCTGCCGATGGACCAGCTGGCTGCCCTGAAAAAAGAAAATAAAGTCGCCGTGGAAGAATTCCCGTCGTTGCGCGTGACCTATCTGTATCTCAATAACGGCAAAACGCCGCTGAATCAGGTGGATTTACGCCGCGCAATTTCTTCTGCCGTGGATTATCAGGGCATGGTGAAAGGCATTCTCGGCGGTAACGCCAAACAAATGCGCGGGCCAATTCCTGATGGCATGTGGGGTTTCGACCCGACGGCGAAGCAATACACCTTAGATCTGACGCAGGCCAAAGCTGACCTGGAGAAAGTCAAAGACAAGCCGCAGACGCTGGACTTCCTGTACTCCGATAACGATCCGAACTGGGAATCCATCGCGCTTTCCGTGCAGGCCAGCCTCGGCCAGGCCGGGATTAACGTGAAGCTGGAAAAACTGGCTAACGCCACCATGCGTGACCGCATCGGGCAGGGTGATTACGACATCTCAATTGGTAACTGGAGCCCGGACTTCGCCGACCCGTACATGTTTATGAACTACTGGTTTGAGTCCGACAAAAAAGGCCTGCCCGGTAACCGTTCCTTCTACTCAAATCCTGACGTGGATGCGTTGCTGAAAAAAGCCGTGTCAGTGACCGATCAGAAACAGCGCACCGACTATTACCAGCAGGCGCAGAAAATCGTTATCGACGAAGCGGCATACGTGTATTTGTTCCAGAAAAACTATCAGGTGGCGATGAACAAAGACGTTAAAGGCTTTGTTTTCAACCCGATGCTTGAGCAAGTCTTCAATGTTGGTCAGATGCATAAGCAATAACCGCAATATCATTCACGAAAACCCCTTTCACGACCTGAAAGGGGTTTTACGGGGAAAAACTATGACTTTTTGGACTCTGATTCGCCAGCGCTGCTGGGGTCTGATACTGGTGATGGCGGGCGTTTGCGTTATCACTTTTATCATCTCGCATATGATCCCGGGTGATCCGGCGCGGCTGCTGGCGGGCGACCGTGCAAGCAATGAAATGGTCGAACATATCCGTGAGCAACTGGGGCTGAATCAGCCGCTTTACGTGCAGTTTTTCCGTTACGTCAGCGATTTGTTGCACGGCGATTTGGGCACGTCGATCCGTACCGGTCGTCCGGTACTCGAAGACCTGAAAGCGTTCTTCCCGGCGACGCTGGAACTGGCGGTCAGCGCACTGTTTCTGGCGATTGTGCTCGGCATTCCGCTGGGCGTGTTGTCGGCGGTGTACCGCAATAAATTTCCGGATCATCTGGTGCGTCTGCTTTCCGTGCTCGGCATTTCCACGCCTGCGTTCTGGCTGGGACTGGGCGTCATCATCCTGTTCTACGGGCATCTGAACCTGCTGCCGGGCGGCGGAAGGCTGGATGACTGGATGGATCCGCCCGCCAATATCACCGGCTTTTATGTGCTCGATTCCCTGCTGACCGGTAACCGGGACGCCTTCTGGAACAGCCTGCAACATCTGGCGATGCCTGCGCTGACGCTGGCGTTTGTACACATGGGGATCGTGGCGCGGCAAATTCGCTCGGCGATGCTTGAGCAACTGAGTGAAGACTACATTCGGACGGCGCGGGCTAACGGGTTGTCACGCTGGCGGGTGATCCTGAGCCACGCCTTGCCGAACGCGCTGATCCCGTCGGTCACCGTGCTCGGGCTGGCGATGGGCGATTTGTTGTATGGCGCGGTGCTGACCGAAACGGTGTTTGCCTGGCCGGGTATGGGCGCGTACGTGGTGAATTCGATTCAGGCGCTGGATTTCCCGGCGGTGATGGGTTTTGCGGTGGTGGTGTCGTTTGCCTACGTCATCGTCAATTTATGCGTCGATTTACTGTATGTGTGGATCGATCCGCGCATCGGCCGTGAGGGGTGAGCCAATGTCTGTGATTGAACCGGGCGTCAATAATCATCGGGCTGACATCGTTGCGCCAGATGTCAAACCGCGCTTTGCCAACTGGCGGCGCACATTCTATTTGCTGAGCCGCAGTCCGCTGACGATGTTAGGGCTGGCGATCATGCTGATTGTGCTTTTCATCATGATCTTTTCGCCGTGGCTGGTGCCGCACGATCCGAACGCCATCAGCCTGACCGACCGCTTGCAGGCACCTTCCGCGCTGCACTGGTTTGGGACTGATGAAGTCGGGCGGGATCTGTTCAGTCGTGTGCTGATAGGTAGCCAGCAATCCGTAGCCGCCGGGCTGGCGGTGGTGATCATCGCGGGCACGACAGGCTCGTTGCTTGGCTGTTTTTCCGGCGTGGTCGGCGGTGTGGTGGATGCGCTGATTATGCGCTGTATGGACATCATGCTGTCGGTGCCGTCGCTGGTATTAACCATGGCGCTGGCCGCCGCGCTCGGGCCGAGTTTGTTTAACGCCATGCTGGCGATTGCGGTGGTGCGCATTCCGTTTTATGTGCGGCTGGCGCGCGGTCAGACGCTGATGCTGCGTCATCAGGCTTATATGCAGGCTACGCGGACGTTCGGCGCGTCACGCTGGCATCTCATTACCTGGCACGTGCTGCGCAATGTGATGCCGCCGCTGGTGGTCCAGGCTTCTCTGGATATCGGTACCTCGATTCTGATGGCGGCAACGTTAGGGTTCATCGGCCTGGGCGCTCAACAACCGACCGCAGAGTGGGGCGCGATGGTCTCCAACGGACGCAATTATATTCTCGATCAATGGTGGTATTCAGCCTTTCCAGGTGTGGCTATTCTGATTACCGCCACCGGTTTTAACCTGTTCGGCGACGGTCTGCGCGACCTGCTGGATCCGAAAAGCAGAGGGCGCTGAGATGACTGAACAATCCCAGGCGCCGGTACTGGAAATCGACAATCTGCAACTGGTCTTTCCGGTTTACGGCGGAGAAGTGAAAGCGCTGAATCAGGTGTCGCTTTCAGTGAACGCTGGCGAAATCGTCGGCGTGGTCGGTGAATCCGGCTCAGGCAAATCGGTCACGGCGATGATGGCGATGCGCCTGCTGCCACCTGACGGTTTTACCGTGACCGGCGGTGCGTTACGCATGCTCGGCACCGACGTGATTCACGCCAGTGAGGAGCAGATGCGCACATTGCGAGGCGCGCGCGTGGCGATGATTTTCCAGGAGCCGATGAACGCCCTGAATCCGACGCGTAAAATTGGCCGTCAGATGTGCGAAGTCATTTGTCTGCACCAAAAACTCAGCAAGGCACAGGCGTGGCAAAAAGCCATCGGCCTGCTGCAGGACATGCAGATTGCCGATGCGGAGCAGGTGATGTCACGTTATCCGTTCGAACTCTCCGGTGGTATGCGTCAGCGTGTGCTGATCGCCATGGCATTTTCCTGCGAGCCGGAGCTGATTATCGCCGATGAACCGACCACGGCGCTGGATGTTACGGTGCAGCGTCAGGTTTTGCGTTTGCTCCAGCGCAAAGCCCGTGCCAGCGGAACCGCCGTGTTATTTATCACTCACGATATGGCGGTGGTGTCCCAGTTGTGCGACCGGGTGTACGTGATGTACGCCGGACACGTCATTGAAAGCGGCAACACGACGGATGTGATCGACACGCCGTCGCATCCGTATTCCATCGGATTATTACAGGCCGCGCCGGAAAACGGCGAGCCGCGCAGCCTGCTGAAAGCCATTCCGGGCACGGTGCCGAATCTGGCCAAACTGCCGCAGGGCTGTGCGTTTCGTGGCCGCTGCAATCATGCCGATGACCGCTGCATTGCGACACCGGCGCTGGCCTCGTTGCCGCATTTTCCGCAGCAATCTGTTGCGTGCTGGCATCCGCAGCGTTATGCCGGCGACATCCACATTCAACGCATTGAGGAGCATTCCTGATGATGGCTGAGGCACTGGTAGAGTTGCAGGATGTGCGCGTGCGATTCGCGGCCAGTTATAACTGGCGCGGCAAACCCACCAGTTATGTGCACGCGCTGAACGGGCTGGATCTCAATATTATCCGCGGCGAAACGTTAGGCATTGTCGGGGAATCCGGCTGCGGGAAAAGTACGCTGGCGCAGTTGCTGATGGGCTTACAGAAGCCGAGCAGCGGCGAAGTGCACCGCGCACGCCATGACAATTCCTGGTTCGGTTCAGGCATGCAAATGGTGTTTCAGGATCCGCAGTCGTCGCTGGATCCACGTCTGCCGGTCTGGCGGATCATCACCGAACCGGTGTTCGTGCAAAAACACAACAGCAGCCGCGAGCGTCGTGAACTGGCTGCGACGCTGGCAGAGCAGGTGGGGATCCGCAGGGAATACCTCGACCGTCTGCCGCATGAGTTTTCCGGCGGTCAGCGTCAGCGTATTTCTATCGCCCGTGCGCTGTCTTCAGAGCCAGACATCATCGTGCTGGATGAGCCGACCTCGGCGCTGGATATATCAGTGCAGGCGCAAATCCTTAATTTGCTGGTGGAACTGCAACGCCAGCGCAACCTGACTTATGTGCTGATTTCTCACAATGTGTCGGTTGTTCGCCACATGAGTGACCGCGTGGCGGTGATGTATCTCGGGCAAATTGTCGAGCTGGGCACTGCGGAAAAAGTATTGTCCGAACCGCAACATCCTTACACCCGTCTGCTGCTGGATTCGGTTCCGCGCGCCGGTCGTCAGCTTGATGAAGGGATAGTCGATAAGAAAGGTGAATTACCCAGCAACCGTAACCTGCCGATGGGATGTTACTTCCGCGAACGTTGTCCGCTGGCCGGGGATGGTTGTCAGATGCCGCAGGATCTTGTGCATGGGGCGGGCGGCGTGGTGGCGAGGTGTCATCGGGTTATGCCGGAGCGGGTGTAGTTTTTAGCTCCTCCCCCTGCGAAGGGAAGGAAGCACGCCAGTTAAATCTGACCAGAGTTTGGTTTTAGCTCCTCCCCCTGCGAAGGGGGAGGCGGGGAGGGGGTATTAATGGCGAAACGATTGTTGAAGTATCCGCCGGGTAAAAACGTGCCAAAGCAAACTTCAACGCTATGATTTCTCTGTAATACCCCACCCCAACCCTCCCCTTCGCAGGGGAGGGAGTTGACCGGTTTTCTCCTCCGGTCAGGTGAGAAAGGGACAACTTATTTTCGTAAAAGATCTACTGTCCTCCCCCAGTCAAACGGCTCCAGATCCGAATACCTGATCCCCTTCGCGGCCAGCGCATCCACCAGCCCCTGCTGGGCAAGTACGGTTCCCCGGCTCAGGTTGGGCGCGACGCCGACGTCTTCCAGTGTTTTCACCACTTCACGCATTTCCTCGGCGCGGCGCTTGCCGTGTTCAGCGATACGGCTGATAAGATAATGCGGAAACGGTCCGTCCCAGCCCAGTGACGGAAAGCTGGCGTGCAACGAGGCGAGCACTTCTTTCTCGACGCCGTACTGACGTGCGGCGCTCAGGCATTCGGCGGTCAGGGCTTCCAGGCCTTTGATCATCACGCTGCGGCACATTTTAATGGCGGAGGCTTCTCCGACGGTGTTGCTGTGAACTTTGCTGTTAAATCCGGTTTCATTCAGCCATTCATTGATCGCGTAAACATGTGTGCCGCCCAGCAGTAACGGGGTTTTCAGCCTTGCAGGCGGATAGGGGGCCATGACGGCGACATCAATGTAATTGCCACCCGCCTGCTCAATCAGCGCCATCGCTTCGCGTTTGGTGTGCGGCGAAACTGAATTCAGATCGAGAAAGAACTGACCGGGTGCGAGATGCCGGGCGACGGCACCGGCCACATTCAACGCTTCGGCGGCGGTCACAGCGGAGAAAATGATCTGACTGCCTTTCACGGCGTCTTCCAGTGACGGCGCAAAATGCACTCCGGCGTCACGGGCGCGCTGCCGGATAACCGCTGAATCTGTCAGCTTATCAAACGCCACGATATCCGGTGCCGGATTTTGCTTTTTCAGATCCGTTGCCAGAATGGTGCCCACTTCGCCGAGGCCGATGAGGGTAATGCGGGTCACGTTATTCATGATGAGATCCCTGTTGATCGTCCTGATGACCGTCCCAGATGCTGGCGGGGATGGCGACACGGCCTTCAAAAATCAGCCTTGCGGTACGTAACAGGGCACAGCCAGCCAGCCGTTCTGCCCCTGTTTTTGTCGGATCGAGTTGTAATTCCACGCTGAATTCCCCGGCCGGATGTTCCACGCTGATTAAAGGCGTGTTGCCGGACGGCGTATGTGCCAGCCCTTCGGTGATGCTGCCGGGGATCAGGCAGGCGCTGGCGACGCTGACCGCGCCGAGTACGCCAATCGAGGCGTGGCAGCGATGCGGAATAAACGTCCGGCTGGAGATGGCACCGCCATTTCGCGGTTCGGCAATTAATGTCATTTTTGGCACGGTGCGCTGCGTGACATCGCCGAGTTTCATTTTCGGGCCCGCCTGTAAGCGGATGGATTCGAGGCGTTTTTTCAGCTCCGTGTCTGCATCCAGTTGTTCACGGCTTTCATAACCACTGCGCCCGAAATCGGCGGCGCGCAGCAGAATAACGGGCATGCCATTGTCGATGCAGGTGACGTCGATACCGTCAAACGTGTCACGGGCGTTACCGGTTGGCAGCAACGCGCCACAACTTGAACCGGCGATATCGGCAAATTCCACGCTGATTTTGGCCGCGGTGCCCGGTACGCCGTCGATGCGCAACTCCCCCTGATAGCACACCTGACCCTCTTTTACCGGCACATGCGCGGTCGCAATCTGGCCGGTGTTTTCCATGAAGATCCGCACCGGGGTAATCCCTTCAACCGCGCTCAGCAGTTGCCTTTCAATGGCGAACGGGCCAACGGCAGCCAGGATATTGCCGCAGTTTTGTCCGTAATCCACCACGGCTTTATCGACATTAACCTGCGCAAAAAGATAATCGACGTCGGCGTCAGGGCGTGCCGAAGGGCGGATAATCGCCACTTTGCTGGTCAGCGGATCGGCGCCGCCAAGGCCATCAATCTGGCGCGGATCGGGGGAACCCATCGCCGCCAGCAGCACATTGTCGCGTAAGGCCTGCTCGTGCGGTAAATCGTCCGCCAGAAAAAATGCGCCTTTTGACGTCCCGCCGCGCATCAGCAGGCAGGGGATTCGGGTCTGCGGCATATCGGCTCCTCAGCGCCTTGCGGCATTTTCCAGTTCTTCCAGCGAATCGAAATACTTCAGGCCTTTTTCTGCCAGACGCGGGCGCATATTGTAGATATCCAATCCGAGTTCACCGTCTGCCATCCTGGCACGTTTACTTTCTTCCAGCGCTTCACGCTCACGGCTGGCCTGTGCCACTTGCGCGACCTCTTGGCGGGGGATGACCACAACGCCGTCATCATCGGCCACAATGGCATCGCCCGGATTCACTAACTGTCCGGCGCAAACCACCGGCACGTTCACGGAGCCGAGCGTTTCTTTGATCGTACCCTGCGCGTGAACGGCCCGTGACCAGACGCGGAAACCCATATCTCGCAGCGTTTTGGTATCACGCACGCCGAGATCGGCAATCAGCCCGACCACGCCGCGCGCTTTCAGTGACGTTGCCAGCAAATCGCCGAAGAAGCCGTCGGAACAGGGCGAGGTTGGCGCAACCACCAGAATATCGCCCGGCTGACACTGTTCCACTGCCACATGGAACATCCAGTTATCGCCCGGTGCGGTGAGCACGGTGACGGCGCTGCCGGAAATCGCACAATCCTGCTGTATCGGACGGATGCCCGCATCCAGCAAGCCTTTGCGACCCTGCGCTTCATGTACCGTCGCCACGCCAAAAGCCGCCAGTGCCGATACATCTGCTTTATTTGCCCGTGGAATATGGCGAACCACGACGCCTTTTTTGCCGACCAGACTCATGCTAAATCCTCCGTCACTCGCGGGAAGAGGCTCTGATAGCCTTCGCCGTAAACGATGTTTTTGGTGCTGGTGATCCCGACGTTACGTTTGGCCTGCACGCCGCGCTGTTGGGCGACGCGGGTATAGTATTCCCACAGATGTTCCTGACCGGCCATGCATTGAATGGCCTGATATTTCTTGTCCCAGACATCAGTGATATCGAGCAGAACATCGGGTTTCCAGTCGCACTGTTCCGGCTGATGTGGTTCAAAACAGTAAACCGGCGGTGCACCGACAATGGTTTCGCCCGGCTTATAGCCTTCTGCCTGCGCGATAATCCGCGCTTCCTGTGCCAGATGCGTCGCCATCGGGTGATCGTAGTTGTACGGGTCTTTCAGCGAATGGGTCAGCACAAAATGCGGCTGTACGCGGCGGTAAACATCGGCCAGACGGAACAACGATTCCTTGTCGGCGCGCAGCGGATAATCGCCCATATCGAAAAACTCGACACTGGCCCCGAGGATTTCGGCGGCGGCCATGGCTTCTTCGCGGCGTGATGCTTTCACGACTTCTTCGGTCATATTGCCTTTGCGCCACAGTTTGGCAGACTCACCGCGTTCACCAAACGACAG
Source organism: Rahnella sp. P4_A8 (assembly GCF_056402435.1). Lineage (NCBI taxonomy): Bacteria > Pseudomonadati > Pseudomonadota > Gammaproteobacteria > Enterobacterales > Yersiniaceae > Rahnella > Rahnella sp. P4_A8. The sequence continues at coordinate 22,238 of NZ_JBFUHK010000054.1, forward strand.
GCAAACGATGTGCACGGCGTAACCGGCCTGAGTATGTCTGGCGATGGCGCCACCCGCACGCCAGACGAAATCGGCAGAGTGGGCACTGACGACTAATGCACTTTTAGTGTTCTCTTTTTTTGGCTGAGTCATGGAGATGTCCTTGGTTTTTTGTTCTCAAAAAGTCTGAGTTCCATGCTGTCAGTCTGAGTCTGCGACGGGTAATTCATTTGATTGCAGGGGGTATGCGTTTTATTTATATTGCAGGGAAAGGTCACGCAAAAAAAGCTGAAGGGAGAAGGGGATGGCAGAGTCTGAGATGCTGAGTAACCTGATGCAAATCAGAGCATTTTGTCAGGTGGTCGACCAGGGAAGTGTATCCCGCGCGGCTGATGAACTGTACCGCACACAATCTGCGGTAACACGGGCGATACGGGATCTGGAACAGTCCCTCGACGTTCCGTTGTTTGAACGTCACGCCAACGGCATGCTGCTGACGGATTTCGGTAAATGCGTGCTGCCGCGTGCGCGACGGGCGATTGCCGAATTGCGGCAGATCCCCTCACAGCTGGCGAAATTACAGGGCAAAAGCGGGCAAAGGCGCGGTGATACCGAACCGCTGTATCTGTTTAACGTCCGGCGTCTGCAAATTTTTATCTCTCTGTGTAAAACCCGGCATATGCAGACGGTCGCCACGCTGCTCGGCCTCAGCCAGCCCGCGGTCAGTGCTGCGCTGAAAGTACTGGAAAACGGTGCCGGTGTTGCGCTGCTGGAACGCACACCGCATGGCATGATGCCTTCACTTGCGGGGCAGGATATCGTGCCGAACCTGCGTCGTGCGCTTAATGAATTGCGTCATATTCCCGCCGACATTGCCGCCCGTCGCGGTGTGCTGGAAGGCACTGTGCAGGTTGGCGCTTTGCCACTCGGGCGCACGCGCTTACTGCCGCAGGCGATTATCGGCCTGACGCAGCGCTACAGCGGCGTGAAAGTGGTGACCAACGAAAGTGCCTTCAGCGCACTGGCGTCCGAGCTGCGGTCCGGCGAAGTGGACTTTATTTTTGGCGCGCTGAGATCCCGTGATTATGCGGCTGATATGGCAACAGAAACATTGTTTACCGAAAGCATGGTGATTCTGGCGAGAAAAGGACATCCGTTGCTGGCAGAAAATGTCACGCAGGAAACTCTGCGCGAGGCGCGCTGGGTGTTGCCGCGTGCTGAAACCCCGGCAAGACACCTGCTGGATAACAGTTTTGCCGCCATGGGGATACCGCCGCCGGACCCGGTGGTGGAAAGCGGTGATCTGGGGATTGTGCGTGGGCTGCTGCTCGGTTCGGACATGCTGGCAGCAGTATCAGCCCGCCAGCTTGAGCATGAGCTTGAATCCGGCGAACTGGTTAAACTGCCGCTGGATCTGGCCGATACGCACCGCGCCATTGGCCTGACCTTCCGCGCCGGAAGTCTGCTTTCACCTGCCGCAGAGGCGCTGGTGATGGAGATCAGAAAAGTGTGTGGCAACCCCATTTTCATATGAAAATTTTGATTACGGGTAATTATCGTGTGTGAAATATGAACGATGTTGTTATGTGCTTTGGGTTTTGGGTCATTATTATCCTTAATACAAACAGGATGAATTCCGGTTCGTTGTATAAACAAAATACCTGTATCAGATCGCCCTCGTTTTACAGGCTCTGTCAGTATTGGGAATTCTCTAATTTTTAAGACAAGGTTACGTTTGTGTCTGTTTTGTACATGAATGGCCTGTCATTTTAAGGTAAGATGTCCGCCCTTGTGAAGGGAATGCCTGTTTTTTGATAAACCTTGTATAAATATGTGTTGAGAAATAAAGGTTGAATATTGCTCTCGCGGTTTGAGGGCTGTGAAGAGACTGGACTATGATAACTAAAGAAAAAGAAGTTATTAATAAAAAGAAAATAGTGCTTGTGACAGATTTACTTATCGGGCGTGGCGGCATGGAAAACGTGACCAGCCAGGTAATATCAGCACTCAAAAAGAGTGAAGAGTTTGAGGCGGGTTTTTTCGTCATCAATAGTGGTGAAAAGACGTACTCAAAATCCTGGCTCGATAATGCCGTGCTATTTGAAAGTGTCTGCACACTACGAAATAAAAAAGTAAAAAACTTCATACATACTCTGCGGCTTCTCTTTTTTATCAGAAAATATAAACCAGAACATGTCATTACACTTAATACAATACCCAGCTTAATGGCACGTCGTGCAATTACCTTTTCTGCGCATAAGACTGTTTTATCGACATGGATGCATCTTCCACCCCGGGAGCGGTATCGCCCGCATTATCTGTTATCAGCAGAACATCATTTTGCGATCAGCGATGAAATAAAAAATCAACTGACAGAGTTGGGTGTCGACAAAAATCACGTCGATGTGGTTTTTAACCCCGTGAAAAAAACGGATACGGTTATTTTAAGACCTGAGTCGCTC
>NZ_JBFUHK010000055.1:0-24342 GCF_056402435.1 Rahnella sp. P4_A8
CTGTATACCAACGGTTCGCCGTCCTGCAGAACTACAAATTCCCCGGTTTTACGCACGCGCAGATACAGCGACGGCAGGGGCAGCAAATCCACCACGTCACCCCAGCCCGAACGCACTTTCAGAATGGCCAGGTCGCCGCAGGATAAATAATCAAAGACGCCGCCGCGCAGCTGCTCATGCGTTAAACCGCCGCCCAGATAATCCGATGCCACCATGTTGTGACGGGCATAAATCACGCCGCCGTGCTGACTGTTTAAGTTCGTCAGTTGAACCAGTGCCAGGCGGTCAATCGGCAGGGTGTAGTGATCGAATTCATTGTCATACCAGATATCCCGGTAATTTGTGCCGGTGGTCAGGATGGGTTCCGGGCGTCCCATGCTGATGATGCTCATTTTTTTGCTACGGTCAGGCTGTTCCTTCTTAGCCTGGCGGGATGGTTTGCGTTTGTTCATGCTGCTTTTTTTCCTAATTTCCATTTAGATTTACGCTTGTGCTCAAAGTTGATCGGCTCGTTAATAACGGCGTGCGCGATTGCCCAAAAGGCATCGGCGTGGCCGGTTTCCACCGTGCGATCGGCTTTGAACGTCATGGCGTTGCCGCTGGCCGTGCTGGTGTGTCGGATGGATAGGAAAGACGCGGCAATTTCCCGGTTGTCTTTGTTCCATTCCAGGCGTTTTGCGCCTATTACGTCGATCATCTTCAACACCAGCCGGGTTTTGGTTTCCATGCCGTAGTGAATGGCTACCGCTTCACGTAGGGCAAAATGTTCAATCAGTTCAAATACGCCCCGGCCAATGCCAGTGACGTCAACGCCTATGTAAGTCATGTTGTACTTCCCAAACAGCTTTTTGATCTGCGCTGCCTGATAGGCGAAATTCATCCCTTTCCAGTGAAAAAGGCAGAGCACGCGGAATTTCTCCACGGCATAAAGTGGTGGGGCAACGATGGCAAACGTAGAGGTATCGCCAGAACGCGCCGGGTCAAAGCCTCCCCATACCTCACGGTTGCCAAACGGCCGCTCGGCGTTGGGGTCATGGTCTTGCCAGTCGGCCACGTCCACGCCGCAGATTTCCAGATCACTGAATTTGAAAACGCTGTCTTTACTGTCCACAAACACGCACATATACAGCATGTTGAACGTGTCACGGTTGTAGCGGTTGCGCAGCTTGTCGATGCTGGCACGGTTAAACCCGCCTTTAACTGCGTCCTCCATCGTGATGACATACCGCCACTGTCCATCCGGGCAGAGTCGGCCGCCGTCGCGCATTTCATCAAAGGTTGGGAAAACGGCAGTTTGGCGCTCTTTGTCTCCCTGCTTCCATTCTTCCCCTGTCCAGAAGGGGTAAGCCTGATGCGTCTTGGCGCTGGGCGTTGAAAAGTAGGTGGTTCGCCAGTGATCGTGTGTGGCCATTGCGCTGGCCACCTCGTTAAGTTTGGCGAAGTTCGGCACCCAAAAATATTCGTCGCAGTACAAATGGCCGCTGTAGGACTGCGCGGTGTTTTTGTTGGTGGACAGAAAGCGCAGCTCTGCGCCGTTGCTTAGTCTGATCGGGTTGCCGGTCAGCGTGATGCCGAAATACTGCTCTGCGATGTTGACGATATAAGAGCGGAATACTTCCGCCTGGGCTTTGGAGGCGGAAAGGAAAATTTGCGGGTCGCCGGTCATGACCGCATTTTCGAATGCCTCAATCGCAAAGTACCAGGTGGCACCAATCTGGCGGCTTTTCAGGATGTTCCTGATCTGCTGTGCCAGGTTATTACGCAGGTGCTTCTGATAGCCGAATAAATGTTCCTCTGCGAAAGCGTCAAAATCATCCTGCGTCATGCCGGAGATATCGTTTTTCTTATATTTGCGTTTCTTCACCGGCTCTGCGCCGTCACCGTTCCCGCCCTGGCTGTCATATCCTCCCTGGTTGCCAGATTTGGCGGCGGCCATTTTCTCATTATGCTTATTTGTCTGCGCACGCAATTTCACGGCGTGAGCAATCAGCACATCTATTTCTTTTAATTCCAGCTCTGTTTTTTTATCCCGGCCAACTAATAATTGGTAACGGCGTTCAATGGCTTCCTCTGTTGATTCGTGGCTGAGTAAATCAGCCCAATTCCCTTTTTGCGCCCAATAGTAAATTATCCGCGCATTTGGCAGATTTAAATCTTGGGCAATTTCCTTTGGCGTGGCACGGCGCAAATATAATGCGCGGGCAACGTCTTTTAGTTCGTCTGTGTATTTAGCCATGCAATCATTATGCGTGGTATGGGGTGATATTTCTTTCTAGTACATTCGGATATCGAGTTATATCCGAATCTCACTTGCTGCGAATTTATTATAAATTAGCGATACTGCATTCCACGGAAACAATGGAGATGAATTCCGGCATGGCAGATTCACATTTAATGACGAATTGGCTTTGTATCGCTACCGAAGGGGAAACAGTTGATAAGCGCGAATTGACAAGGAAGATGTTAATTGATGCAGCTGAAACTTACGATCCTGAAAATGAGAATCCCGCACTGCTTTGGCCAGAGCATGAGCGTTGCTTTGGTAATGCAGGTGAGGTGTTAGAGGTGGATTGGTCGGAAGATGATGCAGGGCGGGTAAAGCTGTTCGCTCGCCTGTGTCCTTCCACCGATTTGATTAGGGCTAATCGGGATGGTCAGCTTTTATTTACCTCAGTGGAATTAACACCGGATGGTAATTACCGCAGCACAGGCCGTTATTACCTGGAAGGGCTAGGCGTTACAAACGAACCCGCAAGCGTAGGCACTACGCGAATGCGATTTAATAAGCGGAAAGACAAATACTTTATTGGTAATAGTGTTCCGCTCGTAATTAACGAAGTTAAGGAAATTAACATGGCAGGGAAGAATAAAGCGAAATCAGGGTGGCGTAGCATGTTCAGTATTGAAGATGAAACGCCTGCGCCGGAAGAAACTACGCAGGGCGGCGACAAATTACAGGCAATGGCTGAAGCATTAGCGGCGTTAGAAAACCGCGTCGCTGCACTGGAAACTAAAACGGAAGCAACTGACACAACTGTTGAAGATATTCAGAGCGATGTCGAAACCGTTAAAGAGGTGGTGGATACGGAAGAATTTGCCCGCCTGCGCGATGAATTACCCAATATCGTCAATAACTTTAGCAAGCTGGATAACAAGGTCACTAAGTTGCCTGGTAAGAATCCAAAAGGCGGCAAAAAACCGTTCCAGTTCTTATAAGCATTTATCAGGCTTTCGCCAGGGAAAAACATTAACCGCTGAGTAGCGATTAAGGATGAATAAATAATGATTTTAAATGCAAAAGCGCGTGGCTTTTTAAAGCAATTCGGCGCGGGACTTGCGGCGGCTAACGGTCTGGACGGTGGCGAGGAAAGTAATTATTTCTCACTGTCTGATCCGAAGGAAACGCAGCTGCGTGACGCGCTGCTGGAAAGTTCGGATTTCCTGAACTGGATCACCGTGGCCGATGTTGACCAGCTTTCTGGTCAGGTGGTGAGCGTGGGCGCGTCCGGTCTGCATACCGGCCGTATTGCTGATGGGCGTTTTCGTCGCAACGTAGGCGTTTCGGGTAATGAGTACAAACTGGTTGAAACTGACTCCTGCGCCGCGCTGCGTTGGGATCTGCTTTCTATCTGGGCAAATGCTGGTTCTGAGGAAGAATTTTTCCAGCGCGTCACCGCGTTTACCACGCAGACCTTTGCCCTGGATATGTTGCGTATTGGCTTTAACGGCAAGACCGTTGAAACCTCAACGGACTATGAGAAGAACCCGAACGGCGAAGATGTGAATATCGGTTGGCATGAAATTGTTCGCAAGATTCGAGAAAAACAAATCATGACCGATGCGGTCACGCTGGATCAGCGCGGTGATTACAAGTCACTGGATGCGATGGCGTCAGACCTGATCAACGCCAAAATCCCGCAGGAATACCGCAACGATCCACGGCTGGTGGTACTGGTGGGTGCTGACCTGGTGGCGGCTGAACAGTATCGCCTGTACCAGGCTGCTGATCGTCCAAGCGAGAAAATCGCCGCGCAGATGTTGCAGGACTCCATTGCCGGGCGTCAGGCCATCATCCCGCCATTTATGCCGGGTAAGCGCATGGTGGTGACTACGCTCTCAAACCTTCACATCTATACGCAGCGCAATACCCGTCAGCGCAAAGCGGAGTTTGTTGAAGACCGTAAGCAGTACGAAAACAAGTACCTGCGTAATGAAGGTTATGCGGTGGAATACCCGGAACTGTATGCGGCGATTGATGAATCAGCCGTGACCATCGGCACCGTTGCCGAGCCATCCGAACCCGTAGGCGGAGAGTAAATATGAGCCTGTCACCCGCGCAGCGACACAATGCCCGCATTGCGGCAGAAACGAAGTTAAGACAACGCCAGGCACTGGAAGGGGCAGACAGCTTGCACGTTCTGAGCGCGGCGCTGGCCAACGATGTGGACATGTTGCACGGGCTGACATTGGCGCAAAAGGTGGCGTTAAAGCGTGATGAATTACTGCCGCGCTGGATGCCCACCGTTGAAAAGTACCTGAATGGCGGAGAGGTGTACCGCAATCCGATCCTGGCATGGTGTGTGATTTGGCTTTTTGACGTGGGCGACATGGACGCCGCGCTTAATTTGGCGGATATCGCCATTGAGCAGGGGCAGGAAACCCCGCCAGAGTTGAAAAGCAATTTCCCCACCTTTGTGGCGGATACCGTCCTGAAATGGGCGGAAGTACAGGCCAGGGATGGCCACCCTGTTGAGCCTTATTTTTCCCGCACGTTTACCGATGTGGCGGAAAAGTGGGAGCTGTATGAAGTGATCCAGGCCAAGTGGTTCAAGTTCGCCGGTATGCGTCAGCTGTTTGACGAACACGGCGTGCCGCGTGCCACGGCCACCGATGATGTGGGGCTGTTGCAGAGCGTGGACGCCCTGCTGGCCAGAGCTGAAAAGCTGCATTCACAGTGCGGCGTGGGAACAATGCGTAAACAAATTGCCGCCCGCGTCCGCTATTTGGAAAAGCAATCAGGAGCTAAAAAATGAGTTTTAAACACGGTTTAGGCCAGGCGGTAAAGATTTCTGTCAGCGGTGAAACGGGTCACGTTAAAGGCCGTGCCGAATACCTCAATAATTGCCCTGCTTATTTGATTCATTACCAGGCAGCTGACGGCCGCGCCGTTGATCGCTGGTTTGATGAATCTGAAGTTCAGCCGGTCACGCCGGTTCAGTAAAGACTACCGCAAGCCGGAACGGGCGCGGGGAAGGTAATACCCTTGGGTTATGTACCGTGGATCCCGGTCTGCCCGTTTCTTACGGAGAATTTTATGTTTAGCGGAACGCCGATTGATTACCAGGATGAACCGTTAACGAATGACGGATTTTGGCCAGATTTGAATCTGGCGGATTTCCAGGAACAGCGCAGCATCCCCGCCGATGTAGACGCCGGGACAGTAGCCACGGCGCTGCTGACGGCGGCCGGGGAAGTGAATGACCTGTTGCAGACCGTCAAGGATGGTTACTTGGCCAAGGGATTTGGCCAGGCCAGCGCGGTGCCGGATATCGGTCGCCCTGGCGAAAACCTGCTTTGTGCTCGTTATAAAAAAGCAGTGTTTGCCCGCGCAAAGGCCGATTTGATCGCAGAGTTCGCAAGCCAGGGGCGCAGGGAGTCGCACCCAGGGCAGGAAAGTGAAGAAACCCGCGCCGGGTTATTGGCTGAAGGTTCGATCATCATCCGGGCAATCAAGGGATTGCGCCGCGTGACGGTAAGGAAGATATGAGCCAGTTAGATGCGCTGAGTACGTTCGTCACCCAAAGTATGCCCGCCAGGACGTTCAAGGGGGCTGGTTTTTCCAGCTATATGGATGAACTGAGTTTTATCCCCGCGCAACGGGATTTAGGGTTGGAACAGTACCGCCTGGCGGTGATCCGCTACAACGCCGTATTGGCCTGGGACAGATTCCCGTACCGGCTGTATGACCCGCGCAACCTGGCGGCGCTGCTGCTGGTGTGGTTGATGGAATCTGACCGGGAATTGTTTGAAGAATTCGGCATAGACACCGAGTTACCTGATTTTGATATCGATCTGGTGGATGAGGAAACCGCCGTGGTGGTGATCACGTTACCGATGGTGGAAGCGTTAAACCTGGTGAAGGACGACAACGGCAATATTCCCCTGGACGGGGCACGATGGCGGCTTGCTGATCCCACCATCTGGTTTGCCAGTGAAGCCGTGGTGTACGGCGTTGATGAACAGGGTGTACCGCTTGGCAGTGAAAAATGATTATCCGGGGTGAGTTAGACCGGGCGCAGCTTAAGGCAGTGCGCAAACAGCTGGCCAGCCTGGAATTGCCCCCGGCCAAGCGTAAACGGCTGATGTGGCGGTTGGGGAAATACGGATTGATCCCGGCCGCTAAACGTAACGTCAGAAATCAGGCCAGCCCGGATGGCCAGAAATGGCAGGGACGCCAGACAAAGCGCAAAGGCAAGATGCTGCGCAATATGCCAAAGCTGCTGCATATCCGGGAAATGCCCGAAATCGACGGGGTACGTATTTACCTGAGCGGCGGCGGGTATCGCAACGGCAAAAAGGCCGTGGCGGCCGGAACGGTGGGTTATGCCCAGCAAAACGGCATGAACGTGACGGTAAGCCGTCGCCAGGTTGAACGCAAGGGCAGGGCGGGAAGTTTGCCCGCCACTCAGCGGCAGGCCAAACGCCTGCGGGCGCTGGGGTACAAGGTCAAAAAGGGTAAGCGCTGGCGAAAGCCGCCGTTTAAAGAAATTCAGGAAGGTATGACGATGGCCAAAGCCGGGCTGTTGATCCGGCAATTATCAGGGAAAGCGGCAAAAGCGTCCTGGTCGGTCGATGTTCCATCACGTCCTTTTCTGGGTATCACGGAAGACGATTTTAATAAAGCGTTAGCGCGGCAACTCCAGGGCATCGGATTTGGCGCAGACGCAGGACACTAAGGGGAAGTTATGGGGTGGCCAACGGTCGATGTAAATCAGGTCAATCAGCTACAGGGTGAAACAAACGAGATTGAGCGCGTGGTGCTCTATGTCGGTACGGGGACAATCAACGCCGGTAAAACGCTGGCGGTGAATACCCAAAGTAATTTTGATGCGTTGCTTGGCGCAGAAGACAGCGTTTTAAAAAGTAATGTCCTTGCTGCCATRCTCAACGCCGGATCCAACTGGAGCGGTTACGTGCATGTGCTGGCGGATGATGCCGGAGAAAGTGCCTGGGCGGATGCGGTGCTGGCCGCGCAATCCCTTTGCTCTGTTGAAGGTGTGGTGTTACTGGACGATATCGCCACGAAAACGCCTATCAACAAGGCGGCAGAGCTGCGCGCCAAATTGCTGGCCAGCTTCTCACGCTGGAACTGGTTCATTCTTTCCGTGCAGGCACCGCAGGCCGAGGAAGATTGGGCGGAATATTTGGTTCGCATGGTGGCCTTACAGGCGCAGATTTCTGCCCCGTCCGTGCAGCTTGTGCCGCGTTTGTTTGGTAATGAGCCTGGCGTGCTGGCTGGCCGCCTGTGCAGTCGTGCGGTGACCGTGGCTGACAGCCCGGCGCGGGTGAAAACCGGTGCGCTGGTCTCCCTGGGCAGGGATGAAATGCCGGTGGACGGCAAAGGGGCAGCGCTGGATCTGGCCACCCTGCAAGCCTTGCAGGCGCAGCGTTTCAGCGTGCCGATGTGGTATCCCGACTATGACGGTTACTACTGGGCGGATGGACTGACGCTGGACGCGGAAGGCGGTGATTACCAGGCGATTGAGTACCTGCGTATTGCCGATAAGGCCGCCCGTCGCGTGCGTTTGCAGGCGATTGCCAAAATCGCAGACCGCTCGTTAAACAGCACTCCGTCCAGCATTGCCGCCCACCAGGCACTTTTTGCCAAGGTGCTGCGTGAAATGTCGGTGGCCAGTCAGATTAACGGCATCACCTTCCCCGGCGAAGTGAAGCCGCCGAAGGATGATGATGTGACGATCACCTGGCAGTCAGCCACCAAAGTGGCGATCTACATCGTGATCCGTCCGTATGAATGCCCGAAAGGCATCACGGTGAGCTTGTTGCTGGATACCAGCCTGACAGGGAGTAATTAACGATGAAACGTATTTCAGGCCAGTCCACCGATGTGCGAATTGACGGTGACCTGATCCACATTGAAAAGGTCAGTTTGGATATCACGGATAACACGGCGGCGGCGTCCACTCAGGGCGTGCCTGATGGCCATGTGTCCGGGGATGTGGCGGCCGAGGGTGAGATTGAAATCTCTACAAAAGTGCTTACGCAGCTGACGGCCATTGCACGCCGTGCCGGTTCGTGGCGCGGTATCGACCCGGTGGATCTGATGTTCTATGCCAAGGCCGGTAATGAAGAGCTGAAGATTGAAGCCTTTGGCTGCAAGCTGGTGGTGAGCAACCTGCTGGATAACGATCCGAAGGGCGGCAGCACGCTGAGCCATAAAATTAAGTACATGGTCACAAGCCCGCAGTTTGTGCGCATTAACGGCGTGCCGTATCTGGAAGATGAAGATACGCGCAACCTGATCGGATAAGGACATTGCACGGATGCAAGAGCACGAAAAAAGTATTTTAAGTCTGATCCTGCTGGGCGCACTTATCGCCCTGGGACAGATGTTAGTGAGCAGTGAACCAATGACCGGAAAGCTGTTTTTTGGCCGCATTATCCTGGGTTCGGCCACCTCAATGGTGGCAGCGGCGGCGCTGATTTGGATCCCGGATATTTCGCCGGTGGCCATTGCCGGATTGGGTGCTGCGCTGGGGATTATTGGCCACCAGGCCGTTGAAATCTGGCTACGCAAAAAGGGAAGTCGTTATTTATCAGGGAAAGGAAAACTGAAATGACATTAAGCGAAAAGCAGCAATTGTTTGTGCAGTTGATTGGCCAGCTGATCGAGTGGGCAGGCAATCATGGTTACCGGCTGACCTTTGGTGAAGCCTACCGCACGCCGGAACAGGCCAAACTCAATGCCAAAAGCGGCGCGGGCATTGCCAATAGCTTACACACGCAGCGTCTGGCGATGGATTTTAATTTGTTCATCAACGGCCAATACCAGACCCAGACCGAAGCCTATAAACCGCTCGGGGAATATTGGGAATCCCTGGGCGGCGTGTGGGGCGGGCGATTCAAAACCCGCCCGGACGGCAACCATTTCAGCCTGGAACACAACGGGGTGAAATGATGGGCAAGCCGCTGGTGATTGCCGTCCTGGCGTTGTTGGCTGCGTTCGCAGCGGGCTGGAAGGTTAATGCCTGGTACAGCGATAGCGTGGAATTGATGATCACCAATGCCGCACACGCGGCGGGGGAAGCCTCCCGCGTGGCCGGTGAGAAGGTGGCCAGTGAATCCGGCCGCAAGCTGGAAAATACATTGGAGGCACTGCGAAATGCGCAACCTGTGGAAATCCGCACGGAAATACTTAAACCGGTTTTTACTAACGAGTGTTTGTCTCCTGAGCTTGTCAGCATGTACAACGCCGCTGCCGACAAAGCCGAACGTGCCTTATCAGGAAAATCTGTTAACCAAATGCCCGGTAAAACTCCCCCGCATTAATGGGATAACGGGCAAAGACATTACCGAACCTTTATTAATACTGACGCCGCAATATTCAGACTGTGCGGCACGTCATAATCAATTAGTCGATGAAATAAACCAACGGAAGGAAATAAAACAATGAGCAAAATTACGATGGCTGTAAACGGCACCGCACTGACCTTTGAACCTAACGCCACCGCCTACAATAAATTCATTAACGAAATGTCGATGGATAATAAAGTGGCACCGGCAAATAACTATTTGCGTCGTATTGTTCATGTTGAATGCAAAGAAGCGCTGGATACCATTTTAGATATTCCCGGTTCTGCCCTGCAAATTTGCAGCTTCGTGAATGATCAGTTCGCGCCGAAATCAGAGATTGAACTAAAAAACTAACGGCGCGGGTACGCGCAATTGAAAATAATGGGCTGGAACAATATCTGATTTTGCGCCGCCATTATTTACCGCATGAAAATGACGACCCCGAAAACTTAGCCCGTGCCGTGTGGCTGGATAACCGGCATTGGGAGAATCAACGCATAGCTGTAGCAAATGGCATTGCCCTGGCATTTAAAGGCGAATAATGGCTGATTTAGATTTTACACTCAGTTTAATTGACAACATGACGCGCCCCCTTCGCCAGGTGCAATCCTCTGTGAGCGGGTTCGCCCAGGAAAGTGCGGCCGCCTTTGGCAAAGTGGCCATCGGTGCGGCTGCGTTGTGGGGCGTGGGCGCGTCAATCACAGCTGCATTGGATCCGGCCATTCAGATGTTTGACGCCATGCAGGAAGCCAGCGCACGCGGCATTAATGATGATGCGCTGGCCAAAGTCACGGATGATGCCCTGAAATTCAGCGTGCGATACGGGGAATCGGCGGTGGAGTTTGTCAAATCCTCCGCCGAAATCAACGCCGCCGTGGCCGGGCTGACAAACGCCGAATTGCCCCGCGTCACGGTGGTGGCCAATACCGCCGCCAAGGCGCTGAAAAGCACGGCCGGGGAAGCGTCGGAATTCATGGGGCAGATGTTTACCCAGTTCAGCGGCTATGCGGCCGAGGTAGGCAAAGTGCAGTTCGCGGAAGAACTGGCGGGCAAAATGGCCTACATGAAAAACCAGTTCGGCACGGACATGGCCACCATTAAAGACCTTATGGAAGGGGCGCGGGGTGTCGGTTCCAACTATGGCGTGGGGATGGATGAACAGCTGGCCGTGTTGGGTGAGCTGCAACGCTCATTAGGTACGGAAGCGAGCGGCTCTTATGAAGGGTTCCTAAGCGGTGCGGCAGCCGGTGCGCAAAAGTTGGGGCTGAGTTTCCAGGATGCCCAGGGAAAAATGCTGTCCATGCCTGCCATGCTGGAAAAACTCCAGGGCAAATACGGTCAGAGCATTGAGGGGAATCTCAAGGCACAGGGAGAATTAGACGCTGCCTTTGGTGACAGCGCGGCGGTGATTAAACAGCTTTACGGTAATGTTGATCTACTGAAACGCAATATCACCGAGCTGGGCAGCAATGACGGCATGAAACGAGCCACGGAGATGGCCGAGAAAATGACGCGCCCCTGGGACAGGCTGACAGCGATCTGGTTTGCCATGCGTGCCGCGATCGGTTCCACGCTGTTGCCGGTGCTGTATCCGCTGGTCAATAAAATCGCGGACGGTGGCGAACAGCTTACGCGCTGGATGCGGTTATTCCCCAATATTGCCCGCGTGATCGGTTATGCCACCGTGGCGTTGCTGAGTTTTGCGGCCGTGGGGGCTATCGCCAATATTGTGATGGGCGTTCACGGGTTCGTGATGATGGGTGTGAATCGCCTGCTGGCACCAATGGCCAGGCTGTTAGGGCTTAACCGCGTGGCGATGGTGGCCAGTAATGCCGTGACGCAGCTGTTTAGCGCCGGGTTGCGTGGCCTGCGCGTCACGTTGCTGGCCGCCAGTATGGCCGCCCGCATGGGTGCTGCGTCATTCTTGCTGATGATTGCGCCGGTGGCGGCGATTGCGCTCGCTATCGCGGCGGTGGTCATTGCGGTGATCAAGTTCTGGCAGCCTATCAAAGCCTTTGTGAGCGGATTTATCAGCGGGTTCGGTCAGGCGGCCGGTGCGCTTACCCCTTTCAGCGGGCTGTTTTCCGGGATTGGCACGGCAATTGGCTGGGTGTGGGACAGCGTAAAAACGTTGGTGGGCTGGTTCGGTAATCTGCTGACCCCGATCCAAATGACGCAGGGGCAACTGACGAACGTCACCAGCGCGGGCGAAACGTTCGGGCGGCTGGTGGCAGCGGCTATAAACATCATTCTGATCCCGCTTGAGCTGGTGTTCCGGGCGATCGGCGGGATGGTGGATATGTTCAAGATCGTGCGTGACGGTTGGATTGATGTCGTGAAGTCCTTTGATATCAATTCGCCGGCGGCGTCTTTTGAAAAGATTGCCAGCGTGATCGGAAACGTATTCGGTAAGCTGTGGGATTCGTTGAAAGCCTCGTTTACCGGCACATACAACTGGATTGTTGAGAAGTTAAATAATATTCCCGGCGTCAATATTGAGCTGAAAGAAGTCCCCGTGACGGTTACGCCTAAAGGCATGCCACCCGTAAATACGATGCCAAATTCTGTGGCCAATGCCTCTGCGGCCATGCCGCCAGGGTTTAACGGCGTGACGAATCAAATCAGTGGGGCGGGAAATAAAAACCCGGTGCTGCAACCGCCGCAGCCAATCGGTAACGATATTCTGACGGGGGGAACGGTAAAAGGCGTGGAGCGTGGCGGATTGAAAAAGGAAATCAATACCAATACGGAAACCACAATTGATAACAGTAAAAAAATCGGCACCGTGAATATTCATCCTTCGAAAGGATTAACACCGGCCGAGCTAATGGAATGGCAGGAATTAAATTAATGACGGATTTGCTGTATGTCGATCTCCTTATTACCGGGCGTGATTTCACGCTGAACACAGGTAATGAACCGGGTTTGTGTAATAACCGTATCAGCATTGCACAGGATATTGTCCACGCCATTATTGAAAGCGGGTTAACCACGTTATTAGTGGCAGAGCGCAGCCCGACATTACGCGCCGATGTGATCACTCAAATGGTTTTATTAATTGAAAGTGATGAACGCATTATTCCTGGCACGGTGAATATTACGGAGGAATCCGCAAAACGCCTGTGGGCAACGGCGGAAACCTATGATTTCGGCAAAATTGACGCCGGGGTGAATTATGAGTGAAAAACCTACCATTGATTTTGAGGCGGTACTCAAAGAAAGCGGGATGCCGGTCACTCAGGAGGAAATCGGTCAGCAGTTTACGGCGATTGTGAAAGCGGAAGGGATGATCACAAACACTTCCCGTATGTCACCGTTCTGGCGGCTCATTACCGCCATTGTGACCACGCCGGTACTGTGGATCAAAGACGTGCTGGTCAATACGGTGCTGGCCAATATGTACCTGGCCACGGCCAGCGGTGCCATGCTTCGGATGCTGGCCTGGGGGGTGAACCTCACTGCGAAACCGGCCAGCGCGGCAAAAGGGGTGATCCGTTTTTACAAGGAGAACGCCAGTCAGCCGGTGACCGTCCCGGCCGGAACCGTTATCCAGACGGAACGCATTAACGGCGTGACGTATGCGGTGGTGGTGGATGCAGATACGACGCTGGCGGCGGGCGCGGCCAGTGCGCTGATCCCGGTCACGGCGATGGCGGCCGGGAACGCCTACAACCTGGCACCGGGTTATTACCGCATTTTGCCGGTAGCGGTGACGGGCATCAGTAAAGCCGTTAACGAGGATGACTGGCTGTTAACGCCCGGCGCGGATGAAGAATCCGACGATGATTTACGGGACAGGTGCCGCAATCAGTTCAACCTGGTAGGCAACTACCACACCGATGCGGTGTATCGCAGCATGATTGCGGGCGTGGTGGGGTTAAGCGTTGATCGCATTTTCTTTGTGCATGACGCCCCGCGTGGTGCCGGTACGGCCAATGCCTATTTGCTGTTAGACAGTGGCGAAACGTCCCAGCCGTTTATTGATGCGGTGAATGACTACATCAGTACGCAGGGGCATCACGGCCACGGCGATGATTTGCAGTGTATGGCCATGCCGGAGACGCAGCACAATTTAACGGTCACGCTGTACGTGAATAACCCGGACAACATGACGGCGGAGGAAAAAGCCGCGCTGATTTCCGGCGTCAGTAATCTGATCCGCAGCGCCTTCCGGCAAAACGCGGAATACGACGTAAAGCGCACCTGGCCATATTCGCGTTTCTCATTTTCGAACCTGGCCAGGGAGCTGCATAAACAGTTTGATGCGGTCGAATCCCTGGTGTTTTCCTCAGGCGATATCGTCAGTGAACTGAGCGTGCCGCGTTTGGTCAGCCTGAAAGTGGAGGTGAAAGGTGCCTGATTTCGCCGCAAAAATGAAAAGCCTGAAATTGCCGTCCTGGATGAACCGGGGCGAACCGGCCAAATTGCTGAAAGCCGCCGTCAAGTTCTGGACGGGGATTGTGGCGTGGGTGACCTGGCCACTACAGCAGTTTGATCCGCTGACCTGTGCTGAACCGCTGTTAAATCTTCTGGCCTATGACCGTGACATTGCGCGTTTTAACGGTGAACCGCTGTCACTGTTTCGCAAGCGCGTGGCCTATGCATTCGTGAATGCGCAGGACGCGGGTTCAGTTTCCGGGTTTATTGCCATCTTTGAGCGCCTGGGGATTGGCTACGTTGAATTGCTGGAACGCCAGGCGGGCATTGATTGGGATGTGATCATTGTCCGTGTTTCCGATAGCCAGATTTCAGACAACGCAGATTTGCTGTTGCAGATTATCCGTCAGTACGGCCGCACATGCCGCCGTTATCAGTTTGAAGTGATCACCACGTCCGGGATGCGTATCCGCGCCGGATGGAACCAGGGCGAATACGTGTGCTATCCCGCCACCCTGGGCGTGAGTGAAACAGGAACCGCCACTTTTGGCGCAACGTTATAAGGAAATAACATGTCACAAACCGTGATTACGACAGCCTTTGAACAATGGAAAGCCACACAGGCCGCCAATGGCCAGGCGGTTGTCCTGGATGAATTTGTTTTTGCCAACGTGCCAGGGCTGGACGTCAACGCGCCGATTAACCGCGCCGAAGTTGTCCCGCCAGCGGCGCAGATTGTGTATCGTCAGGCGGTTGAAAAAACCGGTCTGGTCAATCAGAACGCCGTGGTGTATTCGGTGACGCTGGGCGCAGATGTGGGCGACTTTGCGTTTAACTGGATCGGGCTTATCAATAAGGCCACCGGAAAGCTGGCCATGGTGGTGCACGCGCCGCTACAGAGCAAAGTGAAGAATGCCAACGGTCAGCAGGGCAACGTGTTAACCCGTTCTTTCCTGATGGAGTACAACGGCGCGGAAGCCCAGACGTTGATCAGCACCCCGGCCGAAACCTGGCAGATTGATTTCACGGCACGCCTGGCGGGCATGGATGAATCCCTGCGCCTGGCTAACCTGGATATTTACGGTGCCGGGGCATTTTTCGATAACGGCTTTTTAGTGGCAAAAACCGGCACGCAATATTACGTGACGGCGGGACTGGGCTACGTGGGTGGGCTGCGTGCCAATCTGGCGGCGAAAACCAATATCACCGTGACCACCAAGCCGATGAAGGTATGGGCAGACGTGAGCTATCACGGCACGCTGACCAGCGAATACAAAACGGATATCAAATTTACCCTGGCCACGACGCTGAAAGACTACGTTCAAAGCGGGATTACGCACTACGTATTTGCCCTGGCCAGCATTGACGCGAACGGCGTGATCACGGATTTGCGCCCGCAGGGCAGTAGCCTGTATCTGCGCAGAGATAAAAATCTCACCGATATTTCTGATCCAGAGGCCGCGCTCAACACGCTGAACGGTGTGCCGAAAACACGCAAAATCAACAAAAAAGCCTTGTCTGATGATTTCGACCTGACAGCCGCAGACGTGGGGGCGTTACCCGTCATTCCTGGCGTGCTCGGCACAATCAATATCAACACGCTGAATCTGGCAAAAATCGGGGTTTACGTGCAGAGCACCGGCGCGAATGCCACGGTAGCCAATGGCTACCCGCCAGGCGCACAGGCGGCGGGCGTGCTGGAAGTGATCCCCGCCTCCTGGACGGGCGGCGTGCTGCAACGTTACACCGTGCAAAATACCGGCATGGTGTGGACGCGTGCGCTGAATGCGTCCTGGAATGGGACGGATGGACCCTGGCGTGACTGGTTACAAGCCAGCGCGGTGAATTCCGTCACGGTGCCGTCGGCCATCCTGACCACCACAGATATTAATACCCTGGGCTTTGCCAGCGGAGCCGGAAGTGCCGCCCTGTACGCGCAGCCTAAAAATGCCAACGCCACGGCGGCGTTGCACTATCCGCAAGGCATTGCGGGAACGCTGTATGTCACGCCGAGCGCCTACGGGTGCCAGCAGATGTACGTTACGTTCACCGGGAATATCTGGAATCGTGGGTTGTCCGGTGACTGGAACGGCGTGGATGGTCCCTGGAAAGAGTGGGTGCCAACGTACAGCGCGAATAACAAACCCACCGCCGCCGACGTGGGCGCGTGGACGGCCGCGCAAAGCGCCGCCAGTGAAAAGGCGCTGTCTGATGAAATTGCGACAGCCTTTAAAATCCGCACGAACTTAACCGCGACGGACTCGCCCAACGCGCTGCATGGCACGGCCATGTTCGGGCATTACGGTGTGCCCGGTGCCGCCGCCGCGACCACGGACAAAGGCTATCCGATGAACGGTTTTGTCGGCGTGATTTTCGTGACCTGGGGACCGAATGCGACGCAGCAAATTGCCTTTAACAACAACGGCCGACAGTTTACCCGTGGCGCTACCGGAGCGTGGAACGGCGTCGATGGTCCGTGGACTACCTGGAATGAAATTTACTGCCAGGCGAACAAACCGACACCGGCAGACGTCGGCGCATTACCCGCAGGCGGGACGGCAGTCGCGGCGACCAAACTCGCCACTGCCCGCAAAATTGCCGGTGTGGCGTTTGATGGCACCAAAGATATCGGGCTGAATGCCGATGATGTGGGCGCATTTCCCCGCGTGGGCGGTGATGTGAACGGTCGCGTCACGGCGAATTTTCTCCGGGCGATAACAGTCCCACAGCCCGGAGACGGGCAAGGGACGTATTTAGGCTGGAACGAAAGCGGCGGCCAGGGTGAATCCGACTTTGTGAACAACCGGGGCGGCGGCGTGGGGGGCTTTCTTTTCCGCACCGTGAATCAGGCGAACTCCGTACAAACGGGCTTTGTCAGATTTACCGGCACCGGTGACCTGGCGACACAGGGGAGTATTTCCGCCGAAGGCGGCGGGGTTTATGAGATGGGGCAGCGTGTTTTCAGCCCCAATAACCGGCAGCCGGTCAATTCCAACACCGCCAATCTCGGCGGCGGCTGGTGGCGATGCGGTGACACGGGAATGATTAAGCAGTGGGGCGTCGTCAACAAAGGGAGTCGAGGCTGGTCAACGGTGAATTTTCCCATTCCCTTCCCGAGCGCCTGCGTCAACGTTCAGGTGACCGCCATCAATGGCGGCGGCGGGACGTTCAACGACAACTTTGGTACGGCGCAAATTATTAATAACATCGGTTTCACCTGTGGCCAGGACAGCGGCGGCAGTTATTGGGAAGCCACCGGCTGGTAAGGGACTATCAAGATGAATTATTTCTACAGTGCAGTCACTAATGCGTTTTACCCGGAACCTCTGAAAGCGGTTTATGAGGAGGCTGGAACGTGGCCGGAGGATGCAAAAGCCGTCACGGATGCAACCTATCAAAAATTTGGTGTTAACCCGATCCCTGATGGAAAAATCAGAATGCCCAATAAGGCGGGGATGCCTTATTGGGCGAATGCTCCAGAAGCGACGGCCGCCGAATTGCAAGATTTGGCGTTAAGTGAAAAGCAAAGGCGGATGCAGGTTGCGGTTAATACCCTTTCTGTTTTGCAGGATGCTGTTGATCTGGGCATTGCCACCGAGGCGGAAACGGCCAGTCTGACGGCATGGAAGACATACCGGGTTTTACTGAACCGGGTTGATACAACGGCTGCGCCGGAAATCAGCTGGCCGGAGGTGCCGGAAAATGTGGCGTAAGGCAACGTTAAGCATCCCGGCAGATATGCGCGCATTAACCTGTTCGGTGCTGCCGGTTCATCCGTGGGTTTACGGCGTTGGCCAGGCGGCGGGGGATAGCAGTTATTTAAGCCCGGTTAACGCCACGGAATACCTTGCCAAAAAGCTGGAAAGCGTCAATGACGAAACCAGCATTGTGGTGCATATGCTCAATGCCCCCACGCACACGGAATTTATGGGATTGCTGTCTGATTATTCCAGCGTGCTGCCGCTGCCGGTGATTGCCCAGGTAAAACGCCGGGCAGAGGAAGCGGCTCAACTTGCCATCACTAAAATGCAAATTCCCTCCAGGTTATCTGGCGGTTTGCCTGCGGCGTTGCCGCTTTCTACGGCCACCAATCGCCTGGCGGTGAATGCCCAGCGTATTGCGGCCGCTAAGGTGGACGCGGCGGCCGGTGCCAGTGCTGCCGGATTGTTGTCTGCGCTGAAAGACTTCACTGCGGCGCGGGGATCTGCCCTGACTGCGGCGGCTGATGCGTTAACTGCCCTGAAAGGCAAAACGTCCCCGGCGTGGGTGTTTACGGCCAAAGGGAACGGCGCGTATCTGGCCGGAGAGCTGCGCAAAAACATTCCGAATCAGGATTCGGTGTATACCCTGGCCACGTTATTTAGCGGGACGGATTTATCAACGCTGGAGGCGATGATCCATGACGATAACCACACTGGCACTTAATGGCGAAGCCATCCCGCTGATGAATCTGAAAGTTACGCCAACCATGCAGTTTGCGGAAAAAGACCAGTCCGGGCAGTCATCGAGCACGGCCAATGCAGAGCAGGGGATTAAGGCCAAAGAACTGCGCGTATCCGGGACGGTATCCTTTCGTAATGTGGCTACGTTAAAGCGGTTGTTTGAGCTGGCGGAGGCCAAATCTGCCAGCGGTTCGTTGCAGGTTTACCGGGTAGCCAATCTGACCGCCCAGGCGATCAACTTTCGTGAAGGGACGTTCACCGGGGCGATTGATGCGCCGCAGCAGGATAATAAAATGGCCTGGCTGGTTACGTTCACCCTGCGTGAAAAAATCAGCGTGGCAGAGAAAAAAGAAGCCCGCGCAGGCAGCAAAACGGCGGCAACAAAACAGGGGGCGGGCGGTGCCAATGGAAGTGGCAACGCAGCGGCCGAGAGTGACGAAAAACTGACGTGGTTTGAGCGCAAAGTGCTGAAACCGGTCAATGATGCATTGGGGTAAGGGATGAAACCCATTAAGCGGTTGTATTTGTCGAACGCGTCCACGCACCTGGTGGACGCCAATCTGGCGTTAGAGTTGAGCGCCTGCGGCCGGGGATTTATCACCGCGCAGACGGATGAAGATTACACCGGCAAACTGGTGCGCCTGGACGTGGGTTATCACGATCTGGTGTTGCGCTGGTTTACCGGTTTTGTGGAGCGTTCGCAGCCTGCGGAAAATGGCTATCAGCGGCTTTTTGTGCGGGAACTGGTCGGCGTGTTTGAGCGTCTATGGCCATGCTCTTTTCAGCATCCCACGCTGCGACAAATCACCGGATGGCTGACCGAGGAAAGCGGATTGACGTTTTCCCTGGCTGAAAGTGCCGCGTATAACGACACGCCGATCCCCCATTTCACCCATTCCGGCACCGGTTATCAGCTGTTAGCCAACCTGGGGAAAGCGTTCAGCATTACCGATTACGTGTGGTATCAGTTGCCCGACGGTGGCGTTTTTGTCGGGGCGGCCGCTGATGCGCTGTTTGCCGGTAAGCCGGTGGACATCCCCGCCGAATTTAACCAAAGCGTTGCTGGTGGCAATGCCATGACCGTGCCGCTGATCCAGTCTTTACGCCCTGGTGTAGAGGTGAACGGTCAGCGTTTGACTAAGGTCAGATTGCATAATGATGATATGGAAATCACCTGGACGCCGCGCAATAAAGCCACCGGCCAGGCATTGCAGAAAACACCTTTTCAACGTCAGGTTGAAAGCAATTATCCAGAGCTGGCCAGCGGCTTGCACCTGCCGCAGTTCGCCAGGGTGGAAGCGCCCAGCGAAGACGTCAGCAACGGCAACATTGCCGATCCTTTCAGGCCGCGTTATGCCGTGGACTTGCAGTTGTTAGACGCAGACGGCAATCCGGCAAAAGATACGCCGCTTTATCCGGCCGTGCCGCTGCCGTTACCCATGGCGGGCGGTGAGTCCGGGATGTTTCAGTTTCCCCCGCCCGGCACGCTGGTAGAAGTYGGGTTTAATGGTGGTCGCGCCGATAAGCCGTTTGTGCGTCAAACCCTTGCCCAGGGCAACAGCCTGCCCGCCGTAAAGTATGGCGAACAGCTGCAACAGCAGCGTGATGGTGTATCGCAGCGGGTGACGGTGGCGGGCGATTGGGAACGCCAGACGGATCAGGTTATCCGTGAAACGTCCATGAGCCGGGTTGTCACAGCCGATGATGAAACGCGCACGCTGGTGGCCAGGGAAACCACCGTGCAGGCCACGGACAAAACCACTGTATTGGGCAAAGCCACCTTGCTGGCTGGTGCAATTGTGCAGATTGCCCAGGGAGATTACAGCCTGGCCACCCAGGCCAATTATGTGGCCAGTATCCAGGGCAACGCGGAAACCAACGTGATCGGCCAACTGATTGAGAAGGTCGGTAAGCTGCGCAGTAGTGTAGCAGGCACCCGTCAGGAAGTGATTGCGCCGGTGGTGTGGATTGGCAGCCAGTCAATCAACGTCTGCCAGCTGATGCTTGATACCCTGGATGTGGTAAAGCAGCTGGCACAGCTGACGGCCACGCATTCTCACAATAATACCGGCACGCCGTTAAACGCATTAGCCATAACAGACACGGGAAATAAAGTTGTGACGCTTAAGAATAAATACAGTGAAATCATTGGGTGACGAAGAATAATCTTAATAATTTATTTCTCTTTTAAGTCAAATATTGTTAATTTTGACGCAGGAGAGATAAAAAATGCTAATGGATAAGCGCATCAGTCACTTACAACGATTTATCGAGATCTGAAGGATCCAAAAGATGAAGAAATTTGCAGATGGGTCAAAAGATGATATAAATCATTGGTTTGCATTGTGTCGTAAAAAACAGCAACCTTATATTGTCATTGTCCCCAAAAGAAAATATGCCTTAATTGAATGGGATTATATGCATTTTGGTAAAGCGATAGGGGACAACATACGCCATCATGAAAGAGAGATTGTTGATTCAATGGGGGCTATCTTAAAGAAATACCACTTACGAAATTTTAAGTTTAGCAGGAACAATCTGGGGAAGAACCTGCGAGGTGTAGAAATCGAAGATTCGGTGCGTGTTGCTGAAGAACTGTATGACTTATTTAATGAATATGCTTATAGAGGTAGTCCATCACTGACTAAAGTAGACTGATCTTACATACTAAAAAGCCCGCTATGTGCGGGTTTTTTTTGTGTCTACACATAACCCGCCTCAATCGCACGCAGCGCCGTGCAGTATTCCATTCCACGCCCTGACCCTTTCAAAACGATCAAGCCGCCTGTGTAAGCCTGTGGGGCCACACGGCCATGAAACAAAGCAAGACCAGACGGAAATTGCACTACACCGCACCCGCCTGCGCTTTTTGCGTTGGTAATTTTTTTCAGTTTTAAAATTCTACAAACC
The DNA here is from genome assembly GCF_056402435.1 of Rahnella sp. P4_A8. Lineage (NCBI taxonomy): Bacteria > Pseudomonadati > Pseudomonadota > Gammaproteobacteria > Enterobacterales > Yersiniaceae > Rahnella > Rahnella sp. P4_A8. The sequence goes on from NZ_JBFUHK010000055.1 coordinate 21,321, forward strand.
ACACCGCCAGCCCGCGCCGCGCCTGGGCTTTTCCCATCATTCCCAAACTGAAAAGATTGAAAAGAATTTCAGTAAATTTCAGTTTTCTGGATCTGTGGAGGATCGAGGAAAAACCTCAACCACATGAAATTTAATGAGATTATTTGGTTTTTGTCTATCTGCCGGATCGTTGGGAAGATCAAACCGGTTTGCCCGAAAATGCTATTTGGTCAGGCGTGGCGCGGTCTGCGGGTGGGAGGCGGGTATTTTGTAAAACTGAAATTTGTGTAATTGCTATACTGTAATTATATACAGTAAAATTAGTTCGGCGACGGCAGAGCAAAAGAGGCAAAAGGTAGATTTTATGCGTTCGTTGAAAATTTGCAGTGCAGTGATTTATTTCATGGCGAAGGGAGAGAAGTTAACCAGGAGACAGGTTTTTGGGAATCAAGGCAACCCGGTGTATGCAATTTGGCCGGTGGGCAGGCAATGGGATGTTTCTTACCACGATGGCAAAAGGTGGGTGTCTCTTTCGTTCCTTCCGCGAAATTCTGAACGTGATGCGTATGACAGCGTAATAGGCCATTACTATAAAAACTTCTGAATGGCGGCGTTTTGGCTGTCGCCATTTTGTCGCCATTTTGTCGCCAATAAGCATGAGGTTGTTAGATAACTTGTTGTTTTTAAATAGATTTAAATACAGAAAAGAAAAAACCCGGCAATCTTGAACCTAATAAGGCGGGATTGACGGGCTCTCCAAATTTGGGGACTTCAAAGAAAAGCAGTGGCACTAATTAAGACTCTGGCTAACTTTAAAAGTTCGTGCGAGGGGGCAAAAATTTAAAAAAATATTGATTTCTTTTTGCCCCATTACACTTCAATGAGTTACGTCATGCACCGGGCCAGATGATGACGATTAGCGTACCGGCGAGCGTCAGTAATACGTTAGCAATGGCATAGGTTCCTGCATAACCGAGTGCCGGAATGTTACTGCGTGCCGTGTCGCTGATGATTTCCATCGCCGGGGCGCAGGTTCGTGCACCCATGATGGCTCCGAACAGCAAAGCGCGGTTCATGCGTAAAACATATGCCCCGAAGATGAAGCAAATCACCACCGGCACCAGGCTGACAATCAGGCCGGAAAGCAGCATCTGGCCGCCTATTGCGCCGAGACCATTATTGATACCCGCACCGGCACTGAGGCCGACACCCGCCATAAACACCATCAGGCCAAACTCTTTCACCATATTTAGCGCGCCCTGCGGGATATAACCGAAAGTAGGGTGGTTGGCTCGCAGGAAGCCGAGCATGATCCCGGCGAACAGCAGTCCGGCGGCGTTACCGATGCCAAAACTAAAGTTTTTGAACTGGAAAGTGATGAGGCCGATCATCAGGCCGACAATAAAGAAGGCGCAGAAGGCCAGCAAATCCGTGAGCTGACTGTGTACGGAGATAAACCCGATACGCTCCGCCACGCTTTTCACCCGTTTTGCGTCGCCGCTGACCTGCAACACATCGCCTTTATTCAGCACGATACTGTCATCGATAGGCATTTCAATCTGACTGCGGATCACGCGGTTGAGGAAACAGCCCTGATCGGTGAGATTCAGTTGACTCAGACGCTTGCCGACCGCGTGGTTATTCTTGACCACCACTTCTTCGGTCACGATACGCATGTCGAGCAGGTCGCGGTCAAACACTTCCTTACCGTTACGGAAACTCGGGTCGAGGCGTGAATGTGCGTCCGGATAACCGACCAGTGAGATCTCATCGCCCACCTGCAATACGGCGTCGCCGTCCGGTGTCGCCAGGATGCCATTACGGCGGATTCGCTCTATATAGCAGCCAGTCTGACGATAGATCCCCAGTTCACGCAGGTTTTTACCATCAGCCCAGGCCACCAGCTCCTGCCCCACGCGATAGGCGCGGATCACCGGCAGATACACTTTTCGTTTACTGTCGGTATCCAGGCCACGCTCGCGCGCGATCTGCTGGGCGCTGGTAGGCAAATCCTGATGTTGCAGCTTCGGCAGATAACGTGCGCCGAAAATCAGGCTCACCAGACCGATAAGATAGGTCAGGGCGTAGCCCAGGCTCAGGTTATCCAGTTCAGGCCCGAGCATCTTGTTACCGCCCATGGTATTACGCAGCGTGTCTCCGGCGCCGACCAGAACCGGGGTTGAGGTCATTGAACCCGCGAGCATCCCGGCGGTGAGGCCGATGTCCCAGCCGAACAAACGTCCGAGTCCGAGTGCCAGTAACATGGCGCTGCCGACCATCACCAGTGCCAGCATGAAATAATTTTTGCCGTCACGGAAGAAAATGGAAAAAAAGTTTGGCCCTGCTTCGACGCCTACGCAGAAAATAAACAACATAAAGCCGAGGTTGAGCGCTTCAGTATTAATACTGAAATGCTGCTGACCCAAAAGCAGCGAAACCACTAATACGCCGATAGAATTTCCGAGCTGAACGGAACCCAGGCGAATTTTCCCCAGGCACAGACCGAGTGCCAAAACCACAAATAATAACAGGATGTAATTCCCGTTTAACAAACTAGCGACGTTTATATTCACAAGGATAACTTATTGTTTACCAACAAATTCTTGATATAGGAGAATGTAAAGGATAAATTCAGAAACAGAAAATTCCTACTCAGGATCGCACGGTCTGTTTCAGCCCCGGCGGGGTGGAAAATTGGGTTTCGGGCGTCATTTTAGTCACAGAACGCCAGTTCAGCCAGAGAAATGCCCGTATAAATCTTCTGAAAGCTTTTTTTGTGTTTCGCGGGAGTGCGGAACGCTCTGGGGAAATGAGCCAGAAGGCTCTGACAGGTAACAAAGAACGCATTTTATGCAGAGAACCTGTGAAATCTCGCCAACTTTAAGGAGGAAGTAAAATGGCAATTTGGCGAAAAGTGGTAGCCCCATTAATTTGTTGCACAATGTTCTTAATTATTTTTCTTATGTTAAAAAATGGCTGGATTATTGTTAGAAATATCGCGCCAGGCCCGGAATATGGCCTGTTATTATTTTTAATTCCCGGC
>NZ_JBFUHK010000056.1:0-24315 GCF_056402435.1 Rahnella sp. P4_A8
TGGCCCGAATAGCCTGGTCGGTGACAACCCATCGCACAGCTTTTATCCAATAAAAAGAGCCAACAGGGACGAACTGTTAGCTCTTAGGCATTACGCAGTGACTTTCTGGTTTTGCGACGACCGATTATTGATGACATGAACGGCACAGCGACCTGCGGATGAACCTGACATAAAAAATGGCTCTTTGAAGCCGTCCGCTTTTTAAGGTTCTGCAGGCGCGGACTTCATCGTGGCGCGGGCAACGTAAGGTTGCCCATCAGACGCCGTATAGATTTAAGCAAGCCCATCATAAATCAAAATCAACGTTGCAAAAACGGGGGTGACCATAGATTTTTATGGCTGGAATTTGGGATAAGTATTCATTGTGTTAGGATTGCGTAAGCGAGACTTACGAAAACGGAACCATCCTGATGCACGAAAATCACAGTCAATATAAGCAATTAACCCGCTATTTATCCGCTGATATTCTTAAGAACAAAAAGGATTTCTCCTGGCGGCGGATAATCATCAGATGCATAAAACAACCCCAGCACCGGTACATTTTCTGGTGGCGTATTGCGAGCTATTTATACGCTACGGACAGCCATTTCTGCAAAGCCCGCGCCCGTAAGATTAACTACTCGTTAATAAGAAAGTATGGCATCGAGATCATGCTGGGAACGCAGATCGGAGAAGGCATCAGGCTTCCTCATCTCACCGGTATCGTCATCAATCCTCATTGCATGATTGGGAAGAATGTCCGGATCCGGCAAAACACCACCATCGGCATTAAAGTGGATGAGGGGAAAAGACGTATAATCATTGGCGATAATGTGGATATTGGTGCCAATTGCTGCATTATCGGCAATGACATTACTATCGGCCACAATGTCACCATTGGTGCGATGTCGTTCATCAATAAGAACATCCCGGACAATGCCGTGTGTTATAACGAAAAAAGCAGCAAGATAATCATCAAAACGTAAGAAACGCCTGCCGTCAGCGAACAGCGTTTATCGCCTCAGGAATGTTTCATTTACTCGGTGTCCGGTCTGTATCGGTTTTTTATCCTAAATTTTTCATCCTAAATAATACCGGCCTTTTCCACTTTGTTTCGCGCGGTACATCGCGGCATCAGCCCGCGCCAGCAGCGCATCCGGCAGCAATGACTGGCGCGCGCGACCAATCGCCACGCCGATGCTGGCAGACAGCGCCACCGGGACACCTGCGATACACTCGATGGAATGCAGAGCACTCATCAGGCTGATGCAAATACGGCTGACGTCACTCTCAGTATTCATCAGCCCGCTCAACAAAACGGTAAACTCATCTCCCGCCAGACGCGCCACAATATCTTGTGAACGCAGATTTTCACGTAAGGTATAACCAAAAAACTTCAGGATTAAATCGCCGAATTCGTGCCCGTAGGTGTCGTTGTACGCTTTAAAATTATCAATATCCAAAAAGAGCAATGCGATGTCTCTATCTGCTTTTTCTTGTTTTCCGGCGGCATGAATCAGTGACTGCTGGAACGCGCGCCGGTTTGGTAATCCGGTCAGTGCGTCATGATTTGCTTCAAATTCCAGCTGAGCCTGTAACGCTTTAATTTCACTGATATCGGTTGAAAGGCCGTAATAACCATTGCGAATATCGTCGCAGGGGATAAGCGTGGTATGCAAAACACCGCCTTTGGCATGATGGGAGTGATCCGACAATTCGATTTCGTAACTTACTGTCATTCCCTGCAAAGCCTGGCGAATATAGGGCTTAATTTTCTGATAGCTGTCATCTCCAACCACATCCCTGACCTGCTTCCCGCTGACCTGTGTCTCTTCGACGCCATACCAGTTGGCGTGAAAATGATTCACAAAAGTGTATTGTTCATTCGCATCAACATGGCAAATCAGCGCGGGAATGTTATCGGTGATGGCTCTGAGGCGGTTTTTGCTTTCCGTCAGTTCCCGTTCCCGGGTCAGACGCTGGGCGATTTCCTGATGAAGCTGATCCATCGCCACCTGCAACTCATAAGTCCGGTCGGCCACACGGCGTTCCAGATCCCCCTGCAGTGAATACAATGCCTGTTCGATATGTTTACGCTCAGTAATATCGCTGATGACAACAATGTAGTGATGGGCTTCACCAGCCACATTACGCACGAGTGAGGCCGTCAGAGTCACCCACAGCGTGCTGCCGTTCGCCCGCTGTAAAAGTTTCTCTATGCAGAAACTGTTTATTTCACCGGAGAGCAAACGGGGAATCAGCACGTTTTCGGCATAAAGATCATCGGAATGGGTCACGTCATGCAGCAAACAGGCGCGCAGCTGATATTCGGCATAACCCAGCATATTGCACACCTGCGGATTGATGCGCAGCCAGCGCCAGTCGAGTCCGACTAAGGAGAAGCCGACGGCAGCGTGAGCAAATGTCTGTTCAAATAAAGCCTCAGTTTTCGCCAGATTATCTTCTACCCGCGCCGTGTACTGCCGGTTTTCAAGGTGAAAAATATAACTTTGTACCAGCGCCGTCATATCCAGCAAAGTCTGCTGTTCCTCCTCACACCAGTCCCTCGGGCGATCATCAATCAGGCATAACGCGCCCAGCGCCACACCCTCTTTTGAATGCAAGGCACAGCCGGCATAAAACACGATGTGAGGCGCGCCGGTCACCAGCGGATTATCGTGGAAGCGCAAATCGAGCCGGGCATCCCTGACAATCAGCGGACCGGGCTCGAGAATGGTATGACCGCAAAAGGAGGTATCACGGCAAGACTGATGAATATCAATGCCGGTGTGAGAAAGGAACCACTGGCGGTCCGCGTCAATCAATGAAACAACGACAGCCTTAGCCTGAAACTRCCGGGCGACCATCCGGGTAATACGGTCGATCTCCTCAATTCCGGGGGAATCCAGGATCCCCAGAGAAGCCAGTATGGCAAGACGAGCCTGTTCATCAACTGCCGGTTGAGGGACTAACATAATGCGCTCTCAATGATTACTGATGACTATTTCACCAAGTCTACTGTGTTTGGCCGGGAAAACGGCTCTGATTCCGCCTCGCAGAGGCAAAATCAGAATAATGACAGATCAGGAAATGCGTGAATGGTTAACACTTTTCGTACAAAAATGGGGGCAATCAATGCATTAAAGCGAAGTCACCCAATTCACATGAGTGGCATCCGCCTGCCCCGATTGCTCAGCATCACGGCGGAATTTCTCCCGCATCTCAGAAGGCGTGGTGCCATAGAATTCATGGAAATAGCGACGTAAAGCGCTGGGTTCCAGGCCACACTGTCTCGCAATGGCGGCCAGACTTTGATCCGACATCGAAGAGGTTCGCAGGAGGCGCTTCGCCAGCAGTAAGCGCCGGCTGCGAATGAATTGCGCGATGCCGCCAAGCGGTTCAAACAGGCGATACAACCCTGAGCGCGAAATAGCAAAATCTTTGCACAGAATATCAATACTGATCGGCCTGCCGAGATGCTTTTCGATATACAGGCAAATGCGCTCAAGACGTGCACTTTGCTCAAACGGATGTTCCACCTTCTTCCCCGCCACCAGATGCAGTGTTTGCAGGAATACCGACGCCGCCCCCTCGCCAGTGCTCAGTACTTCCTGTTCGGTCATCTGATCAAACACCTGCACCATCGTCGCAAAATGATTGCGCAGAATGATGTTCACCGGTGAGGCTGCCGGAATACGCTTTCCGTGTAACGAGGCAATATCGACATTAAAATGCAGGCTGTGCTTGGGCATARTAATGTACTGATAAGAACCGAGACGCGGTTTCTGCTCGCCCGGATACACATGGATTTTAATCGGCTGCGACATATCCTGGATCAGGATATCCCCCTGGCTCAGCATGAACCGCTCGCCGAAACACTGGCAGTCCATCCCCCCGATAATCACAATGAAAATGACGATATGATCGGGCATCGAAAACAGGTTGCCGTACTGGCGATTGATATCGTGCTCACTGACAGTCAGCACACCGCCAATCACGCGGCCGAAGTTGTAGCCGGTGACGCTCCAGTCAAATTCTTCCCTGTTGCGATCCGGCAGTTCAAGTTTGAAACCTGCGCTGGACATTCCGTCTTCCCATTCGTAAAAACGGGTGTCGAAATCCTGATAAATGTTCGCACTATCAACGATCTTTCGTGATGATGAATCGCTCATTTACTCACCGAGAATTAAGATAATTCCTAAAAAGATAATCCACCACGGCCTGATAAATCAATCCTCAGCAGTAATTGGTAATACTTTTTCATCATAAAAAACTATTTTTTAGTCAGCCTATAACGTTTAAAAGACTGTAAAATCAGTCAGTAAATCGCGCTATTCAACGAATAGCGCTGGCAGGTTGTTCGCGATAATAATTTCAGGATCAGTTAATATCGCGAATAATAACCCGCTTTTTTCGGTTTACTCTCCTTCAAAAAAATCTACGTCAAATGATTGACTCCACTCATCCCGGGAGCGTGCGATGGTAAAAAGAAAGGTTCTGGAAGAGGGACGTCAGCTTAAAAGAATGAATGCCGAAACCCGCAGGCAGTCGCACATGCATAAGTGGTTCGCGATTGTGGCTGCTCTCGACTGTGTGCTGGTCATTTTTTATGATCAGGATATGCGCAATATCGTTTTCTCAGCGGGTGTCTGTGCAGTGTGCACCTACCTCTGGCTGAAAGGCCGTAAACAATCCCGCCGTTACCGCCGCGAATGGGATGAAAAATTTGGGACTAAAAAGCATCCCTGATACTTCATGTCAGGCTGTTCTTCTTCCGTCGCCTTAGCGTTTATAAAGAAATTCCTAAATATGATAAAAGTGTTTCTGTCCTGCACGGATCATCAGTCACAATAACAGTTCGCATACCCGCCACACTCTTTCACCGATTTGTTATCACAGTCCTGTTAAGCTAATTTCCCCAGGACCGTATCTGACGGCAGGTTATCTCCTGCTTCGGTTAGCTCTGAATTCGCAGAATAATATTCCGATGACGAACGATATCGGTATGGCATTCCGTGATGCCCAATCAGGATTCGGTCTCGCCCTTATTAATCCAGGCAGATCATGCTTTGTATCGGGCAAAATTCGCCGGTAAAAACCGCATTGAACTGAGTTGATCGTTATTCACCCGAATAATATATCGAATACCTTACTTAGGGCGTGATAACCGATTGAATTTTAAAATTTAAAAACAACGGTAATATTCTCATCCGATTGTGAGTAATAATTGCAAAAACAATCTGATGAGTTTACTGGCTAACAAACTGTGCCACATCACACTCATTTTCTGCTCGGGGTATTTAACTCATGCTTACAGATATTGCGATATGCCAGGCAGTTCTTGATGCTCTTCCCGAAGCGACAGTCCTTAAAGATAATGAGCGTAAACTGGTATTCCTTAATCAGAAAGCCAGCGAATTTTATGGACGTCCACGGGAAGAATTGATTGGTCAGGATGTTTCTTTTTTCACAGATCCTGAACAATCTGCCCGGCAGCGTGAGCGCGATATTGAAGTTCTGGAAACCGGAGAGAAAACGGTCAACGAAGAAACGCTGGTTGACCCGTCAGGTAAGCGACGCAATGTGCTGGTACGTAAATCCCGCGTCACGCTGGAGACACGGCATTTCATTCTGACCTCTATTATGGATATTTCGCTTTTGCGCAGTTCAGAAGCGCAGATCCGCTACCTTGCCCGTCATGACGTATTAACCGGCTTGCCGAACCGGACGGCATTGAGTGAAGAACTTAGCCAGATTGCCGCCCGGCGCATGTATCGCCCTGACCCCTGCGCCCTCTTCTTGTTGAATCTCAACGATTTCAATTACATCAACGACACATACGGCTATCAGGCGGGCGATGCCATTCTCTGCGAATTCGGCCAGCGTCTGCGTAATGAAGTCGGCAACAGCGGAACAGTTTCGCGCATCGGCGGCGATGAATTCTCGATTATCCTGCGCAATAATCCGACCAGTGAAATGGCCAATAATCTGGCGCTGGAAATACTGGTGATGATGCGCCAGCCGTTTACGCTGACGCGGGCTAATCCGATGATTACGATTTCATTCGGCATCGTGATGTTTGGTGCAGAGAATATTACCGCCGGCGAGATCATGCGCCGCGGGAATACGGCGCTGTTGGAAGCCAAGCAGCGCGGCAAAAATATGTTCTCGTTTTATTCTGAATTGCTCGATGCCAGCAGCGTCAGTAAACGCATTATGGTGAAAGCGCTGGCGGAATCACTGGCCAAAGAAGGTGACCTGACCTGTGTTTATCAGCCTATTTTACGCAGCCACGATGAGAAAGTCGTTTGCGTTGAAGCGCTGGCACGCTGGAACCACGGCGTGCTCGGACAAGTCTCGCCGGTACAATTTATCGCCCTGGCCGAAGAGACCGGACTGGTTATTCAGCTCGGTGAAATTGTTCTGCGGCAGGCGTGTCGGGATATCAGGAATTTTGAACGGCTCAATCTGGCGATCAACGTTTCTGCTGTTCAACTCGGTGAACCGGRTTTCGGACCGCGTATTCTGGCGGTTCTGGCAGAGGAAGATTTCCCGCCTTCACGGCTCGAACTTGAACTGACCGAAACCTCAGTGATGAACGCCAACGGGATCAGCCTCAGCCATCTCGCTAAATTACGTCAGGTCGGGGTTAAAATTTCGCTCGACGATTTTGGTACCGGTTATTCCAGCCTCAGTTTGCTAAAAGATATCTCAGTAGACAGCGTGAAAATTGACCGTTCGTTTGTGCAGTACGTCACAGAAGTGAATGATACCGCCGCGATTGTTTCTGCCGTGTCTCAGCTTGGCAATAAAATGCATCTCAACGTCATTGCAGAAGGCGTTGAAAATCAGTTGCAAAAAACTTTCTTAGTATCAGCAGGTTGCTCGCACCTCCAGGGCTATCTGTTCTCGCGTCCCGTACCGGTAGAAGTGTTAAGCACGTTACTGAGCAATGAAATGAACATGTTATCCAGTACGTAAACCATCTATTTATAAGCACCATAGATAACTCAAAACACCTTATTAATTCATTCAATTGGCGCTCGTCCCTGTTTTACTGACATGATCCGAGGCTGATAAATCACGCCGTTTAAGGAACTACATCATGTCATCGTTTTCAGGTATCTGGGTCCCGCTGGTCACGCCTTTTCATCAGGGTGAGATCGACTTTACTGCACTGAAATCATTGTGCACCCGGCTGCTCAAACGGGGCATTGACGGCGTCGTCGTCTGTGGTACGACCGGTGAAGCCCCGATGCTCACCAAAGAAGAACAACTGCAGGTTCTGGATGCTGTGCTGGAAGTGGTACCGGGTCATCAGGTGATCATGGGGCTGTCAGGCACGCATATGCCGGTTATCCGTGAAATGCAGGATGCGATTTTACACCGTCCTGTTGCCGGTTTGCTGATCCCCGCGCCTTACTACATCCGCCCTTCTCAGGCCGCACTGGTCGCCTGGTTTACGGAAATTGCAGATCACGCCACAGTGCCGGTGGTGCTTTACAATATTCCTTATCGTACTGGCGTACAGATGGAGCTGGACACATTCCGCCAGCTGGCAAAACATCCGCGCATTACCGCCGTAAAAGATTGCGGAGGCAGCATAGACCTGACGCTTTCACTGATTGCTGACGGCGAACTCGACGTACTGTGTGGCGAAGACGTGCAGATATTTTCAACCCTGAGCCTGGGCGGTAAAGGGGCGATTGCTGCCTCGTCGCATATTTTCACGGAAGAGTTTGTTCAACTGATTAAACAGTTCAAAGAGCAGGATATCGTTGCCGCACGTAAAACCTTCTTTGGCTTACTGCCAATGATTCGTCTGATGTTTTCTGCCCCGAATCCGGCCGCCATTAAGTTCGCGTTATCGCTGGACGGCTTGATGGATAACGAGCTGCGTTCTCCTATGCTGCCCGCGCCTGAAAACGTTGAACTGGCCGTGCGTGGCCTCCTGAACCTGCACTCGCGCTGAGAGCGTATATTTGATCAGAATATGAGTAACCGGACGCACTGTCACAATTAAAACACTGACTTTTGCTCCCGCCAGTTCTAGGATAGAAGCAGTTTTTATATAGTCCTATCGCCACCCTGTGAAACGGTAATGTCTCGCGGGGTCCGGCGGGTTGCTCATCCAATGGAGTGTTTATGAAACTGTATTATAAACCCGGAGCCTGTTCCCTTTCCCCTCATATCATCCTGCGTGAAGCGGGTCTGGACTTCAGCATTGAGAAGGTTGATCTGGCGACCAAGAAAACAGAAACCGGTGATGACTTCCTCGCAGTGAACCCCAAGGGGCAGATCCCCACGCTGTTACTCAATGATGGCAGTATTCTGACCGAAGGCGTGGCTATCGTGCAGTATCTGGCAGACCAGAAACCAGACCGTCAGCTGATGCCGGAACAAGGCACGCTGGCCCGTTATCACGCGCTGGAATGGCTGAACTACATTGCAACTGAGCTGCATAAAGGTTTCTCGCCATTGTTTAATCCGAAAGCCCCCGAAGAGTTCAAGACATTAACCCGCGAAGCACTGAGCAAAAAATTTGCTTACGTGAATACYGCCCTCAAAGACAATCATTTCCTGCTGGGTACGCGTTTCAGCGTGGCAGATGCTTACCTGTTTACCGTGATGGGTTGGGCGAAGGCACTGAAATTTGATCTGAGCGCACTGACGGAACTGAACGCCTACCTTGACCGCGTTGCCGCACGCCCGGCTGTTGATGCGGCTCTGTCGGCTGAAGGTCTGAAATAACCGCTTTCGTGGTGTGATCGCCAACAAAAACGCCCCGGCTGCTACAGCGCGGGGCGTTTTTTTATTCAGGAAAAGAGGTATTCAGGCAGTGATTACAGTTTTACCGCCGGGAAATGATGCTCAGGTTTGACCATTTTGTCCTGCGCTGCCACGATTTGCAGCTCGTATTCACCCATCGCATGCGTCGCCAGCATGACTTCATAAACTGCAGCGGTCACGTGCTCAAGCGCTTTATCCAGTGCTTCACCCTTGAGCAAATTCACCAGCAATAAACCGCTGGTCAGGTCACCCACGCCAACCGGCTGACGGACACCGAAATCAACCAGCGGACGGTCGATGTGCCACGCTTCACTCGCAGTAACCAACAGCATTTCAAAACGGTCACTGTGATAACCAGCGCGGCTCAGGTGCTTCACCAGCACAATTTTCGGGCCTTTGCTGATCAGCTCCCGCGCAGTGGCGACAGCTTCTTCAACGCTTGCCACTGCGTGACCGCTCAGCAGTTCAAGCTCCAGCAGATTCGGCGCGATAATGTCACAGTTAACCAGCGCCTGGTTGCAATGGAACTCAGCAACGCCCGGCGCCACGATACAGCCTTTTTCAGGATGTCCCATGACCGGATCGCAAAAATACCAGGCATCGGGATTCGCAGCTTTCACCCGACGAACAATCTCCAGAATACTTTGCCCTTGCTCCGGCGAACCGATATAGCCACTCAGCACCGCGTCGCAATCCTTCAGACGGTCAATTTCCGCAATTCCCTGCGCAATTTCAGTCAGATGTGATGCAGGCATCACGCAGCCGGTCCAGTGTCCGTACTGAGTGTGATTGGAAAACTGAACAGTATTCAGCGGCCAAACGTTTGCGCCCATACGACGCATAGGGAATTCCGCCGCGCTGTTACCCGCGTGTCCAAAAACTGTGTGTGACTGGATAGAAAGAATGCTTTTCATGAAGAATTTCCGATTGCAACGTCATCGGGGAGATGGCGGGATTACTGATATCAGGGAACAAAAACGGGAGACCTTGCAGCCCCCCGTCCTACCGGCCTAAAACTTATGCCCAGAGCAACAGCGTATAGTTCTTTTTACCGCGACGCAGCAAGGTATAACGGCCAAACAGACGATCACTGTCAGCGAAGCTGTATTCTGTATCCGTCTGTTTTTCGCCATTTACAGAAACCGCGTTAGAGGAAATCATGGTACGCGCCTGGCCTTTCGACGGTGCCATACCGGCGATAACCAGCGCCTGTTGCAGATCCGTATCACGAGGCACTTCAAACAGTTCCAGGCCATCCTGCGCAAGCTGGCCGAAATCGACCTCTGTCATCTCGCTCAGGGAACCGGAGAACAGGCTCTGCGTAATGCGTTTTGCGGCCGCCAGACCTTCTGCACCATGAACCATACCGGTGACTTCCTCAGCCAGAACGTACTGTGCGCGTGGCGCTTTACCGCTGGTTTTATCTTCTTCTTCCAGCGCATTGATGTCTTCAATGCTCATGAAGGTGAAGAATTTCAGGAAGCGGTAAACGTCAGCATCCGCCGTGTTGATCCAGAACTGGTAGAATTTGTACGGGCTGGTTTTCTTCGGATCCAGCCAGACTGCGCCACCTTCAGTTTTACCAAATTTAGTGCCGTCAGATTTGGTGATCAACGGAACGGTCAGGCCAAACACCTGTTTCTGATGCAGACGACGGGTCAGATCGATACCTGACGTAATGTTACCCCATTGGTCCGAACCGCCGATTTGCAGCTCAACTTTGTGCAGATCGTAGAGGGAGGCAAAATCGTAACCCTGCAACAGGTTGTAAGAGAATTCAGTGAAGGAGATACCACTGTCATCACGGTTCAGACGCTGTTTCACCGCTTCTTTATTGATCATCTGGTTAACAGAGAAGTGCTTACCGATATCACGCAGGAAAGTCAGCACGTTCATGCTGCCGAACCAGTCATAGTTATTGGCGGTGATAGCGCTGTTTTCGCCACAGCTGAAATCCAGGAACGGCGAAACCTGCTGGCGGATTTTCTCAACCCATTCATTCACGGTTTCATTGGTGTTCAGCTTGCGCTCCGTGGCTTTAAAGCTCGGGTCGCCGATAAGACCGGTTGCGCCACCCACCAGAGCCACTGGCTTGTGCCCGTTCAGCTGAAAGCGTTTCAGGCAAAGCAAAGGCACCAGATGTCCCAAATGCAAGCTGTCTGCGGTAGGATCGAAACCGCAATAGAGTGCAATTGGCCCTTGCGCCAGTCGCTCTGCTAACGCTTCTTCATCCGTCACCTGGGCAATGAGGCCCCGCTCTTGCAATTGTTTAATCAGGTTGCTGCTCGCCATCAAAGACTCCGTTTGTTTGTACTCAGAAATATGTACTGAATGTGTGCAGATTCATGTCTGACATCATGCCGTGCATGTGCCTTTTCTCTCACCTTTACGGGGAACGACATAGAATAAAGCGCCCGTCGTCCGAGCGCTAGGAAATCGCGTATTTTTTCGTGGTCAGGGGGCGAGGCGGTCTATTTTCCAGCCAGTTTGAGGCTCTGCTTCGTCACGCTGGTAAATGAACCGATCGTGCAGACGATGTTCACCGCCCTGCCAGAACTCCATCGAATCCACTTTGACGCGGAAACCGCCCCAGAAACTTGGCAGCGGCACTTCGCCATTGCTGAATTTCTGTTTCAGTTCGAGGAATTTGCTTTCGAGCACGCCGCGTGCCGAAATTCGGCTGGACTGCTGCGAAACCCATGCGCCGATCTGGCTATCTTTCGGGCGGCTGGTGAAGTATTTCATGACTTCCAGCGTAGAGAGACGTTCTGCCTGGCCGAGCACAATCACCTGCCGGTCCAGCATGTGCCACGGAAACAACAGGCTGATGCGTGAGTTGTTTGCCAGTTGCTGCGCCTTGCGACTCCCCAGATTGGTGTAAAACACCAGCCCCTTTTCGTCGTAGTGCTTAAGCAGCACAATGCGCTGGAAAGGCTGTCCGCGCTCATCAACCGTCGCCACCACCATCGCCGTCGGGTCAGCCAGACGGGCATCACAGGCCTGTTTCAGCCAGTGTTCAAACAAAGGCAGCGGCTCACGGGTTAAATCAGCACGACGCAGCCCGCCACGGGTGTATTCGCGGCGCGAGTCCGCAATATCAAACTCTTTGTTATCAGACATATGGATTAAGTTGCGTATCTAAGGAAGGTAAGCGCATTGTGCACCCGCCGCGTCAGGATCTCAATGTTCCTGACGCGGCGCGGAGTAAACGCAGCCAGCGCATCTGCAACTCGAAGTATGAAGGGGGGTTATTTTTGGACGCAGTCGTCAATAATGACGTTCTCACCACGCTGCACAAAGGCCTGATTACCTTTAGACCAGAACGTGTAATGGCCATCGCTGTATTGGGTGCCAGAAGCGGACTCAATCTGTTTCAGTTTCAACTGTTCACCATCGAGAACCATACTGACCTGCTGCGCCGGTTTATCCAGCGTGACCGTCAGCGGTAAGGTACCGCACTGGTAGTGTAATTCTTCTGTCGGACTTTCGGTCTGGTGGCTGAACTGACTGCATCCTGCCAGTGTGAATCCTGCTAACGTAGCGATAATCGCCTTTTTCATTCGGTGCTCCCTGATGGTCTTCAATTATCTCTTTTATGTACCACGCCCGCAGGCGCAGCACATTGAGATAAAACCGAGAACGCATCAGGAACGGGTTGAAACAACCGGATAAATTGCGCCGAGCAGAGTTTTACGACTTGCACCGGTAACCGACGGCAAATTGCCCGGCTGACCGGATAACGTGCGGAATGCCAGCCAGGCAAACGCCAGTGCTTCCATGTCATCACCGCTGATACCGCAGGCATCCGTGGTGCAAACTTCCGTGCCCGGCAACATGGCTGAGAGTCGCGCCATCAGTAACGGATTGCGCGCCCCGCCGCCACACACCATCAGCCGGTCGCATCCGCCAGCCAGTTGCACTTGCTCGGCGATGCTTACTGCGGTCAGTTCAGCCAGCGTCGCCTGCACATCCGGCGGGGAGATTTCAGGAGCACGCGCCAGTTGCTTTTCCAGCCACGCCATATTGAAATATTCACGCCCGGTACTTTTCGGTGCCGGTTCGGCAAAGTAAGGATCAGACAGCATCTGCTGGAGCAAACGTAAGTTCACCCGCCCCTGATTTGCCCATTCAGCCCCTTTATCATATGGCTGTGCCAGATGACGCCAGACCCACGCATCCATCAACATATTTCCCGGACCGGTATCGTAACCACGCACCGGCTGGCCCGGCAGCAGCATTGAAAGATTCGCGATGCCGCCAATATTGAGGATCATACGGCGCTCGGCCGGATCAGCCAGCAATGCCTGATGGAAAGCAGGCACCAGCGGCGCGCCCTGCCCGCCCCATGCCATGTCCCGGCGACGAAAATCGCCCACGGTGGTAATGCCGGTCATGGCCGCAATGCGGTTGTTATCACCCAGCTGCATAGAAAATGTCGTGTCACCTTTCGGCTGATGCCAGACAGTTTGCCCGTGGCAGCCAATGGCGGTCACTTCGTCAGGGGAGATATTGGCATTTTTCAACAAACCTAATACGGCCTCACCGAACAAAATACCCAACTGAGTATCAAGCGTCCCGACCTGTTCAAGCGTCACCTGTTGGCCCTGACACATCCCGAGGATCGCATTTTTCAAAGCCAGAGGAATAGGATGTGAATAGCTGGCTTGCTGCGCGACCATGTGCTCATCAATGGCGGCCAGTACGACATCAACACCGTCGAGACTGGTGCCGGACATCACACCGATATAGCGACCTGACTTCATAGATAACATCCTTAACTCTCCAGGAAACTCGTCAGAAAAAGTAATCACCACAGAGTAATCGGTATTTGAAGGGCAACGCCATGAGTTACTGATTTTTTATTACATGGTGTGATGACTTCGTGTTTTTCTTGTTACGTTTTTTATTCCTGAAAATAGCCGTGTTGTAAAAACCACCAATAACAACATCGGATACCCGTATTTTTGATTGCGCACTTTGCTGTCTAAAACGTAAACCTGCGTTTATTATTAGTTGAGCACGCCTTCTGTATACTAGGTGGAAGTGAAACAAGTATGTTATATGACACCTTCGACACTGATGTTGAACTTGTGCACTGTTTTTTCTCTGTTGGTGCCGCTACTCTCAAACGTATGCAGCAGCATAATAAAGGAGCTATTTATGATTAAGCGTTTACTCGTCGTCGCCCTTGCCGGTGTTTCCCTTGCTGGCTGCGTCAGCGATAACTCTCTGTCTGGCGATGTTTACTCCGCATCCCAGGCGAAGCAAATTCAGCAAGTGACCTACGGCACCATCGTGTCTACCCGTGCAGTACAAATCCAGGGCGGAGATGATGCAAACATCGTCGGCGCACTTGGTGGTGCGGTATTGGGTGGTTTCCTGGGGAATACCGTCGGTGGGGGTACCGGACGTAGTCTGGCAACCGCTGCAGGTGCAGTCGCAGGTGGCGTTGCAGGTCAGGGTGTGCAAAGTTCGCTTAACCGTTCAAACGGCGTAGAACTGCAAATTCGTCGTGATGACGGTACAACCATTCAGGTGGTTCAGAAAGTCGGAGCAACCAAATTCAGCGTCGGCCAGCGTRTGAGCATGGCCAGCAGCGGTAGCACAATTACTGTGTCCCCTGGCGCCTGATTTTCCCGATCTCAACGCAAAAAACCGAAGCCAGTGGCTTCGGTTTTTTTATGGGTAATTCTTTTCTGTCGGATCAAAAGCAACGCTGTGTGACGTAATAAAAGTCGATTTTTATGATTTGCTTTGCAGGGAAGCAATATTTTTTTCCAGCCGGGACAACATCCCGCCCAGTTGTTCGATTTCAGAAGAAGACATGCCGGACAAAATTTCTTTACGCGTGCAATCAATAACTGATTCCATTTCATTAATGATCGGCGCGGCTTCTTCAGTCAGCTTGATGCGCTTAGCACGGCGATCGCTCGCACAAGTCTGACGGGTGATCAGCTTCTTTTCTTCCAGTTGATCAAGCGTACGAACCAGAGACGGTTGCTCAATCCCGATGGCTTTCGCCAGCTGAATCTGAGACTGCTCCGGAGGTAACATATTGATATTATGAAGTGTTACCCAATGTGTTTGCGTGAGTTCCAACGGTTTTAACCGATCGTCAATCAACGCACGCCAGGCACGAACTAATCGTGCTAGATCTGACCCCAGATTCGATTCCAATTATCCCCTCCTTATAATTAGCATGCTAAGATAACTCCCCAGAGTTTAGCTTAGTTTTAGGAACATTAATCGAGAAATTACAATTCTATATATAATAGTAGGTACGATTGCATCCGGAAGCAGAGTCTCTGCTTCCAAAGTTAAGCTTGTTTATAACACAATCACTGGCAGAGATTAATATTGTGAATGCGCAAATGTTTCACTCAGGCTTCCCGCTACCGGATCTGGTCCTGGGTGCCTCACTTTATTTCCCCCCGATGTTCAAAGCATTTTTACTGGGATTCGTATTCTGGCTTTTGATACATCGCGTGCTGCGTGATTGGATTTATTCCGGTGAAGTCTGGCATCCCACCCTGATGGATTTATCTCTTTTTGTGATCTCTATTTGTGCCGCACTGATGCTTATGGTGCACCTCTGAAATGAAATTTAAGACACTCAAATATTTCTCTACCGTGCTGGTTTTCGCGGTCGCAATTTGTGCAGGCTGGTGGATGTGGAATTATTATATGCAATCGCCCTGGACCCGGGACGGCAAAGTGCGCGCCGAGATTGTCAATATCACGCCGGAAGTTTCGGGGCGCATTATTGAAATAAATATCCATGATAACCAGTTTGTTAAAAGCGGAGACCCGCTTTTCAGTCTGGATCCGGTGCCTTTTAAAATCGCTGTTGATAATGCCGAAGCTGC
Organism: Rahnella sp. P4_A8; assembly: GCF_056402435.1. Lineage (NCBI taxonomy): Bacteria > Pseudomonadati > Pseudomonadota > Gammaproteobacteria > Enterobacterales > Yersiniaceae > Rahnella > Rahnella sp. P4_A8. Next base: position 15,636 of record NZ_JBFUHK010000056.1, read on the forward strand.
GGTAGCGAAAGCCGCGGCTGATTTAGCCAAAGCCAGTCACGAAGCCCGGCGCCGCAGAGGGCTGGGTACCAATGTTATTTCCGCCGAATCCCTCGATGAATCCAATATCAGCGCCAAAGCTATGCAGGCGGCCTATCAGGCGGCACAGGCATCATTAGAACAGGCCAAATGGAATCTAAGTAAAACCACAATTGTTGCGCCGACTGATGGTTATATCACCAATCTGCAAACTCGCCGTGGAAACTATGCCACGTCCGGGACACCGCTGGTCGGGCTGGTGGATATTCATTCTTTCTACATTCTGGGATATTTCGAAGAAACCAAACTCAAAAATATTCGCGAAGGCAACATGGCGGATATCACACTATTTAACGGCAATATTCCGTTGCAGGGTCGGGTCGAAAGTATTGGCCGGGCTATTTATGACCAGAGCCTCGATGCCCCGGAAGATTTGCTGATGAATGTGAAACCCAATGTGCCGTGGGTACGTCTGGCCCAGCGCGTGCCGGTGCGTATTCAGCTTGAGAATGTGCCGGAACACGTGGTGCTGGTTGCCGGAACCACCTGCACAATCGCAATCCGTAATTAAGGTGGCGCAGTGAATCTTTCCTGGCTCGAATGGAAAAATACTCCGTGGGGAAAGGCCAGTTGGGGACAATGGCGCTACGCCCTGCGCAATTCCATCGCGATGATACTGGCGCTTTATATCGCTTTTGAATTTCAGATGGACGAGCCTTACTGGGCCCTGACCTCGGCAGCGGTGGTGAGTTTCCCCACCGTCGGCGGCGTTATCAGTAAAAGTATCGGGCGAATTATGGGCAGCCTGCTGGGTGCCGTGGGCGCGGTGTTTATTGCCGGACATTGTCTGAATGAGCCCTGGCTCTTCACTTTTGCCATTGCCGCATGGCTGGGGATTTGTACCTACGTCTCCAACCATTATCAGAACAACGTCTCTTATGCGTTTGCCCTGGCAGGTTACACGGCGGCAATCATTGCGTTCTCCACCGTAGACGTCACCGATGCGACACAGATTTTTGATATCGCACAGGCGCGTGTCGGCGAAGTCATCACCGGTATTTTGTGCGGTGGTTTTATGATGATGGTGCTGCCCAGTACGTCCGACAGTGATGCCCTGCTCACCTCGCTGCGCAAAATGCATACCCGGTTGCTGGAACATGCGCAATTGTTGTGGCGTACGGAAATTTCAGATCAGATCAGAACGTCGCACGAAGGATTGATCGGCCAGATCCTGACCATGAATCTTCTGCGTATCCAGGCATTCTGGAGCCATTACCGCCTGCGTCGCCAAAATAATGTCGTTAATTATTTACTGCATCAGCAATTACGCATGACCAGCTACATTTCCAGCCTGCGCCGGATGCTGCTGAACTGGCCCAATCCCCCGGAAAACTTACAAGAGGTACTGGTCGTTTTGCTTGATGAACTGCGTAAGCCGGACACGGATAAATTCAAGCTGTCCAGAATTCTGCTGCATATTCAGCCACAGGATACGTCTGATTTCCGCCATCAGGCTTTCTGGCACCGTTTACGCGATTTTTGCTGGCTATATCTTCGCAGTGAACGTTGGTTGCAGCGGGTGGAAAATGCCAACGCAGCCAAAGCCGACACTCTCCAGCCACCGAAAATCAGCCATCTTGCCCAGCACACCGATACCCTTGAGGCCGCGTACAACGGGCTGCGGACATTTTTGTGTATTGTGATCGGTTGCGCCTTCTGGATGACGACGCAGTGGGATTCAGGTGCCAGTGCGGTGGCGCTGACAGCTGTCAGTTGCGTGCTTTATTCTTCCACGGCCTCGCCGATCAGCAGTATCACGCTGTTAATAAAATCATTGGGGTTACTGTTTGTCGGTTGTTTCCTGCTGAAATTTGGGCTGATGGTCCAAATCGACAATTTCTGGGTGTTCTGCGCTTTCTTCCTGCCGATGTTAGTGACGATGCAGATGATGAAACTACAATACAAACGTTACGCCGGTTTATGGGGGCAAATGATTGTGTTTATGGGATCTTTTTTAGCCGTCACGAATCCGCCGGATTACGACTATCAGTCTTTTATGAATGACGGCGTAGCGAAAATTGCCGGTGTGATGTTGGCCGGGATTGCCTTTCAGGTGTTAAGGCCCAGCTCTGATAAGCGCAAAAGCCGTCGCATTATCCGCGCCCTGCGTCGTGATTTTATGGATCAGCTTAGCCGTAACCCCTCGCTGAGCCATTTCCAGTTTGAATCCCTGATTTATCACCGGATGAATCAGCTCAATCAAAGTAAAGATCACCTCTCACGAACCTGGTTATTGCGCTGGGGTGTGGTGCTGCTTAATTGCAGCCATATTGTCTGGCAGTTACGCGAATGGGAAACCCGCTCGGATCCGCTGTCTGCGGTGCGGGACGTGTGTATTCATTGTCTGAAAGGGGTAATGACGGAGCGCGGCGTCAGCCATGAAAATCTGGACGCCACGTTGATTGAGTTAATGCGGATGAGCAATTCACTGGCTCACCATCCGGAACCTGCAGCGCGTGAACTGGCAGGCGTGATCTGGCGTTTATACTGCTCGCTGTCACAATTGCAGCAGGCCATCTCAACAGAAGATGGCCCGGCGGATCCCGCTGTCAGCGCCACAAAACCCGCGTGAAAACATTAAGGTACATCAAATCCTAATGCGGCTTTACGAATGCGGAACCATTGCTGACGGGTCATTTCCAGAGACAATGACTTCAGCGCTGACTGCACGCGCCCGATTTTGCCCGAGCCGATAATCGGCAACGGCTGAGACGGCAGCCGCATGACCCAGGCGTAGACCACCTGTTCAATAGTGTCTGCGCCAATTTCATTCGCCACAGTCTGAAGTTCATCACGCAGCGGCTGGAATTCTGTATCGCTGAACAGACGACCGCCCCCCAGACAGGACCACGCCATCGGTTTGATACGCAGTTGCTGGCAAAGATCCAACGTGCCGTCAAGAATGGCGGGCTGATGAATGGGGGAAATTTCTAGCTGATTGGTCACCAGCGAAAACGGCAGACGCGATTGCAACAAGCTGAACTGTGCCGGGGTGAAGTTGGACACACCGAAATGTTTTACTTTGCCGCTTTTATGCAACCGCGTGAACGCCTCAGCGACTTCATCGGCATCCATCAGCGGATCCGGGCGGTGGATCAGCAATAAATCCAGATAATCGGTACGCAGATTGCGCAGTGATTGCTCCGCACGATCCACAATGTACTGCGTATCCGTAATGTAATGACCGATTTTGTTGTCGGGATCTGCCGTGGTGGCGATGCCGCATTTACTGACCAGTTGCATTTTTTCGCGCAAAGAGGGGTTAAGACGCAACGCCTCACCAAATGCCGCTTCACACTGATAGCCGCCATAAATATCTGCATGATCGACTGTCGTAATGCCCATTTCAATGTGCTGTTCCATGAACGCCAGAACCTGTTGCGGCGTCATGTTCCATTCCATCAGCCGCCAGTAACCACAAATCAGCGTTGAAAATACCGGCCCTTGCGGAGAAATCGGGGTGTGTGCTTCCATTGTGAATCCCTTATATTTTCGATTTTCGACCCACAGAATACACAACGCCCGTGGTGCTGTATTGATGCGACGAGCAAGAATTGTCAGGAAGCGGACCGCCGTCACGATGGCGGTAAACGACAGGTGAAATCAGAACAACTCCGGTTGCTGCGGCAAGGGTTCGTCCGGCTGTTTTCCTGCACGTTGCTGGCGCAGCAGGCGTTGCTGACATAACCGCAGCACATGGCGTTTTTCTGTGTCAGTCATTTTTATCCAGCCGAAACGCTCCTCGCGGCTGCGCAGGCAGCCACGGCAATAACCGCGTTCATCAGCCTGACAAATGCCACGGCATGGACTGGGGATGTCAAAAAATTCGAGCTGCTGAGCCACACACCCTCCGCAAATCATGGTGAACATTTATTCAAGACGCTTTCCTGCTATCCCGCAAGGTAATTTACGTCTTGTGTTTCATTCTTCAAATATCTGCAACACAGATCTGCTACCGTCCGTTTAGCCGTTTTCACCTGTCGGAAAATGGCCCTACTGTTTCGCAAGCCCTCACCAAGAAAACAGAGGTTTGCCCTCACCTCAGCCGGCACCCGCCGGCTCTTTTTCAATCTTTTTTGCCCTTAAAGTATGGATGCAAACCTGAAATCAGGATGCGTTTGGTGAAAAAGCACCGTGCGCGTAGTCACAAACAGGTCAGATGCGATAGAAAGGTGGCATTAAGAAAGGGTCGTTTGACGTGAAAGTTATCCATGAACGTCTTACCGATCAGTCCATTAACGTCGGAGTTATTGAAATGACCAAGCTTTTCACCCCCATTGTTGTCGGTAAAAACACGTTGTCTAACCGTGTCTTTATGGCACCGCTTACCCGTCTGCGCAGCATCGAACCGGGTGACATCCCTACACCGCTCATGGGCGAATATTACGCACAGCGCCACAGTTCTGGCCTGATCATTACTGAAGCCACTCAGGTTTCATTCCAGGCGAAAGGGTATGCCGGCGCACCTGGCCTGCATACGCCGGAACAAGTCGCTGCATGGAAAAAAATCGTGGACGGCGTACATCAGAAAGACGGGCGCATTGCGGTTCAGCTGTGGCACACCGGACGTATCTCGCATAACAGCGTTCAGCCTGACAACCAGACACCGGTCGCGCCTTCGGCCGTCAACCCGAACACGCGGACCAGCTTGCGTGATGAGCAAGGTCACGCCATTCGTGTCGATTGCCCGACACCGCGCGCCTTAGCGCTCAGCGAAATTCCGGGGATCGTGAATGATTTCCGTCATGCTGCCGCCTGCTCCGCCGAAGCTGGTTTCGATTACATCGAACTGCATGCCGCGCACGGCTATCTGCTGCATCAGTTTATGTCTCCGGCGTCCAACCTGCGTGAAGATGAATACGGCGGCAGCATTGAAAACCGTACCCGTCTGACGCTGGAAGTGGTTGATGCTGCCATCGGGGCTATTGGCGCTGAACGTGTGGGCATCCRCATTTCGCCAATGGGTCCCTTCAACGGGCTGGATAACGGCGAAGATCAGGAACAGGCGGCTATCTACCTGCTCGATGAACTGAACAAGCGCAAACTCGCTTACCTGCATATCTCCGAACCGGACTGGGCTGGCGGCAAACCTTACTCCACAGAATTCCGGGCAGTGATCCGTGCGCATTATCAGGGTGTGATTGTGGGGGCCGGTGCTTACACCGCAGAAAAAGGCGAAGAACTGATCGAAAAAGGTTATATCGATGCCGTGGCATTTGGCCGCAGCTATATCGCGAACCCTGATCTGGTTGAGCGCCTGAAATCTCATGCGCCTCTCAACGAACCCAAACCGGAAACTTTCTACGGCGGCGGTGCGCAAGGCTATACCGATTATCCGACACTGTAATAATTAAAAAGAGTGATTCACTTCTTGCAGCAGAAGAGGCCCTCCTTCTGCTGTTTTTTTTGGTCAGTCATTCAACAAGCCGTCGCCGTAATACAGACAAAACGGCGGCTATCAGTTAGGCTTGACCCRTTAACTCTCATCCTGCAAATAAAGAGGAACCTATGCGTTTACTCCACACCATGCTTCGCGTTGGCGATCTGCAACGTGCTATCAGCTTCTATACCGATGTTTTAGGTATGCGTTTGCTGCGTACCAGCGAAAACACTGAATATAAATACTCTCTGGCTTTCGTCGGTTATACCGAAGAAAGTGAAGGTGCAGTGATCGAACTGACCTATAACTGGGGCGTCGACAGCTATGACATCGGCACGGCTTACGGTCATATCGCCTTGGGCGTTGATAACGTCGCGCAAACCTGTGATGACATCCGTAATGCAGGCGGGAAAGTGACCCGTGAAGCCGGCCCTGTCAAAGGTGGATCTACCATTATCGCGTTTGTAGAAGATCCGGACGGCTATAAAATCGAGCTGATCGAATCCAAACACGCAGGTCAGGGGCTGGGGAATTAATCTTCCCCGAACACTGACAGGGGCGCAATCGCGCCCTTTTTTATTGACCCATTTTTGCCACAACCCTGCAAGTGGCGGCAAAATTTGCCATAATGCGTGCTGAATTCGATGAAGATAAGAAACTAATGGCCGAGAATAGTGACATTAACGCCCTGAGAGGCCGTTTTCGTGGTTTTTATCCCGTGGTTATCGACGTAGAAACCGCCGGATTTAATGCCAAAACCGATGCGCTGCTGGAAATTGCAGCCATCACCCTGAAGATGGATGAGGACGGCTGGCTGCAAAGCGATGAGACCGTGCATTTCCACGTCGAGCCCTTTGAAGGCGCGATACTGGTGCCGGAAGCCCTGGCGTTTAACGGTATCGATCCGACCAATCCGTTACGCGGTGCAGTCAGTGAATATGAAGCTCTGCACGAGATTTTCAAAGTCATCCGTAAAGGGATGAAAGAGCAAAACTGTAACCGCGCGATCATCGTGGCGCACAACGCCAATTTTGATCACAGCTTCCTGATGGCAGCGGCTGAACGTGCCGGACTGAAACGTAATCCGTTCCACCCTTTTGCCACGTTTGATACCGCCGCATTAAGCGGGCTGGTGCTTGGGCAAACGGTGCTGGCAAAAGCCTGTATCAGCGCGGGCATCGTCTTTGACAGCAGCCAGGCACATTCTGCGTTGTATGACACCGAGCGCACAGCCGAGTTGTTCTGCGAGCTGGTCAACCGCTGGAAACGTTTAGGCGGCTGGCCTCTGGCGCTTTCAGACGAAGAAGTCGAAGACGAAACAGCATCGGAAGAAAATCAGCAATAACAACTTTTGCACCGAACTGAAGACAAAAAAAGAGCGACATCATGTCGCTCTTTTTACTTTCCGGCCGAAAAACCGTTAGTCTTCTGTCGTATTACTCTCTTCAGAAGATTTGTATTTCTCAGCGGTTTCTTTGATCAACTGCTGCAGTTCACCGCGCTGGAACATCTCAACCACGATGTCGCAGCCGCCAACCAGTTCACCGTCAACCCACAGTTGCGGGAACGTTGGCCAGTTAGCAAATTTTGGCATCTCAGCACGGATGTCCGGGTTCTGCAGGATATCCACGTAAGCGAAACGCTCGCCACAGGCTGAAAGCGCCTGAACAGCCTGAGCGGAGAAACCGCAGCTTGGCAGTTTTGGCGAACCTTTCATGTACAGCAGAATCGGGTTTTCAGAAACTTGCTTCTGAATTTTTTCAATTGTTGGAGTGGTCATTTCTTGCTTCCTCAAGCCGGTACAGGCTGTCACGATCATTACTCTTCACGCGCAGCATAAAGAGACGGTGCGCAATCACAATACCTTCTATTGTAACGATGGCAGCCATCAGATAAAAACGCCATTTTTTGTGGGGTCTTTCTCAATACTGGCATTTTGTTTAACAATCTTTAATGTGTGCGCTCAGGCTCACATCTTTAAACATTCATTGAGAATAACATTTTTGGCGTTCACCGATAACGCCAGATTTGCAAAATTCCATTCTTTAACTCAAATATTAACACCATGAAAAGTGGTTATTTTTTTGACTAAAAATGGCGGTTATTTCGACATAAAAAAAGCCATTAACTTTTTCTCACAATATGATCTAGAATCGAGTCAATTCGTGCTTTTTTGTCAGGTTCTTTTAGGCAATACTCTGACATCCCTGATGTTTAACCTACCACTCATGGTAACGAAGCTATGCGCTTACTGTTCACGCTTTTTGTGCTGCTCTTTACCCAGCTATTTCTGAATATGGCACATGCATCGCCGCAGACACGTGTTTCTGCCGATCAGCGTAAAAGCCATGTTAATCAGGCTGCACCTGAAGAACGGCGAAAGCGAAAAACGGTGGCCGCGAAAACCAGTAAAAAAACTAAAATCGCGCCAGTGACAGAACAAAAAATTCAGGACAAGAATTCGAAGAAGAAAGTTAAAAGTACCGAACTGGCTAAACGAAAGACCACGACGGAGAAAAGTGTTAAAACGACCCGGGCCGAAAGTAAAAAAGAAAAGACACTGAAGACCACGCGGGCCGAAAGCAAAACAGTGAAACACGCCAAAACCCGTTCACTCGCGAAAAACAGCACGGAAAGGGTCAGTAAAAAAGAAGCGTATGGCCGGCACCGTAAAGGTAAAAAGCCCGAAGAAGACAGCAAACCGATTACGCTAAGTGCAACGCATAAAAAACGCTATCAGCATGCCCAGCAAACGGCGATGACCAAACTGATGCATCAGGTAGGAAAACCATATCGCTGGGGCGGAACCTCGCCGAATACCGGTTTTGATTGCAGCGGCTTAGTCTATTACGCCTACAAAGATTTGATCCGTATTAAAATGCCACGCACAGCGAATGAAATGTATCACCTGCGCGATGCGGCTCCGGTCAAACGCGGCGAACTTGAAAGCGGTGATCTGGTGTTCTTCAGAATCAATAACCGCGGCGCAGCAGACCATGTTGGTGTTTACCTGGGGAACGGCAAGTTTATTCAGTCTCCAAGAACGGGCGAAGACATTAAAATCACCTCTCTCGGCGACGATTACTGGCAAGATCATTATGTGGGTGCACGCCGGGTAATGACGCCGAAAACGATCCGATAATAAACAATTCGTTAAGTCTGAAGTTTCGCTAATCAGCCATTGAATAGCATTTAACGAAGAGTTTCTGCAGGGAAGAGTAT
>NZ_JBFUHK010000057.1:0-21938 GCF_056402435.1 Rahnella sp. P4_A8
CGGCAATGCCGGGGATCAGATAGGACAGCGTTTTCCCGACGCCGGTTGGCGCCTCAATGGCCAGATGCCGTGCAGAATCCCCCGAGAACGCTTTCGCCACCTCTGCAATCATCTGACGTTGCGGAGCGCGGGAAATGAAGTCCGGGATTTGCTGTTGCAGGGCTTTGTACCACTGGCTTATCTGATTTTTTACTGCGGGGGAAAGCGCCATGCATCTCTTTTTTGTTGGAAGTGAGACAGGAATGTGGGAGCTATTGTCACACAGACCCGCTTCCGGCGCAGCCCGAAATCTCAATTCCTCCTCCTTACGGGTGAACGAAAATTGTGCAGAAAAAACGGAGGATGTGTAAAAAAAGAAAAAGTTCATTTCTGACTGTCATAAATTGATCACAAAAATACGGTAAAAAACTCTCGCTGAGAAAAATCCGAGTCCACACGGAATGCACAGCAAAAAATGGTGATTAGCGTCTTTCCATAAGACTTCATATAAAGCTTTCCCAAAAAGCTTTTAATAGAAAATGCAGGGTAAAAATTCATGAAACGTAATATTCTGGCACTTTTAATTCCTGGTTTATTGATTGCATCAGGCGCACACGCAGCGGAAGTTTATAATAAAGACGGCAATAAACTGGACCTGTACGGTAAAGTGAAAGGTCTGCATTACTTCTCTGACGCTGCCAGCAATGACGGCGACCAGAGTTATATTCGTTTCGGTTTTAAAGGCCAGACACAAATTAATGACCTGATCACCGGCTACGGCCAGTGGGAATACAACGTCATGGCTAACCATGCTGAATCTGACAGCAAAACGCCAAGCACCACCGGCACCAAAACCCGTCTGGCCTTCGCTGGCCTGAAATTCGGTCAATACGGTTCCGTCGACTATGGCCGTAACTACGGTGCGCTGTACGACGTTGAAGCCTGGACCGATATGTTCCCTGAATTCGGCGGCGACGGTTATACCAAGGCTGACCGCTTCATGACTGGCCGTACCAACGGCGTAGCCACCTACCGTAACCGTGGCTTCTTCGGCCTGGTTGACGGTCTGAACGTTGCCGTTCAGTACCAGGGCAAAAATGAAAACGACGGTCGCGGCAGCAGCACAGCTAACGGCGACGGTTATGCACTTTCCACCACTTACGCACTGGGTGACAGCGGCGTGAGCCTGGGTGGTGCCTATGCTTCTTCTGACCGCACAACTGCTCAGAGTAATTCCACTTACGGCAAAGGTGATAAAGCAGACGCATGGACTGGCGGCATGAAATATGACGCAAATGGCGTTTATTTAGCCGCAATGTATGCTGAAACCCGTAATATGGTGGCAATCACCGTCCCTGGCGGAATTGCAGGCGCACCGGCTGGCAGCGGTTTTGCGAATAAAACACAAACCTTCGAAGCCGTTGCACAATATCAGTTTGAGAATGGCCTGCGCCCTTCACTGGGTTATGTCCAGACTAAAGCAAAAGATATTGAGAATATCGGTGATGCCGACCTGGTTAAATACGTTGACGTAGCCGCGACCTATTATTTCAACAAAAATATGTCTGCGTATGTTGATTATAAAATCAACCAACTGTCTGACGACAATAAACTGGCTCTGAACAACGACGATATCACTGCCGTTGGCCTGGTTTATCAGTTCTAAATTTAAGCGTTTTACCCCCTCATTGTTATTTCTCTGTCTTTGATTTTTTTGGCCGGACTCACCCTCCGGCCTTTTTCATTTCTGTCATTTTCCGGCACATCTCGCGTAACTCATCATTTATTCTTTCACACCCCGCTGAATCTGCTAAAGTTTTAACKATTTTCATGAATGCGAATCCTTCGTAACAAGCATAGGGACAACCAATGAATAAAATTTCGCTTTGCACCACCAGTGCTTTAATCATGCTGGCCCTCAGTGGCTGTGCGCAGCAAAAAACCGATGCCCAGCAGAAGCTGAACGATCAGTCCGTCATGGCACTGAACTGGTTCCAGCAATCCGGTGAATATCAGGCGCTGGCTTATCAGGCATTTAACACGGCCAAAATGGCTTTCGATCAGGCGCAGCCTCTGGCTGGTCAGAAGAAAGCCGTTGTCGTTGACCTCGATGAAACCATGCTCGATAACAGCGCATACAGTGCGTGGCAGGTCAAAGCGAACAAGCCATTCGACAGCAAGACCTGGTCTCAGTGGACAGCAGCCCGCCAGGCAACGGCCGTTCCCGGTGCGGTTGAATTCGCTAATTATGTCAACACTCACGGCGGCACGATGTTCTACGTGTCCAATCGCAAAACCAGCGAATACGCCGCGACACTGGATAATATGAACCGTCTGGGCTTTACCGGCGCCAATGAAAAAACCATGCTGCTGAGTTCTGATACCTCCAACAAGCAGGCACGTTTTGATTCCATCAAAGCCGCGGGTTATCACGTGGTGATTTACATCGGCGACAACCTGAATGACTTTGGTTCTGCCACCTACCATCAGGGCAACGAGCAGCGTCGGGCGTTTGTGAATCAGAACCATCAGCACTTCGGTACACAATATATCGTGCTGCCAAATCCGCTGTACGGTGACTGGGAAAGTGGTCTGGCGAAGGATTACAACAAGCTGACGCCTGAGCAGAAACTGTCAGCGCGGGAGCAGAATTTGAAGGCGTGGAGCGGGAAATAAGCCCGTTGCGGTTTGCTCCTCCCCCTGCGAAGGGGGAGGTTGGGAGGGGGTTTTAGACTGTAAATCAATTGCCTGAGCGGAAACTTCACCCAACGTTTTTGCTTTAATACCCCACCCCAGCCCTCCCCTTCGCAGGGGAGGGAGCGGAACGGTGAACGCCTGAGTAATGTCTGCCTTTTGTCAGGACATCGCGTTAAATCTCCGGATTCCCCACTAACCCATCGATCAATATCTGCGGTGTCCCCTGCGAGCAGCGCTCAATTCTGCCGCGTACGCCGTAGACCCGCGCCAGACTGTCGGCAGTGATCACGTCTTCCGGCTCGCCATCGGCAATCAGATTACCGTCTTTAAGCATCAGCACGCGGTCGCCATGACGCAGGGCGATATTGATGTCATGCACCACAACCACTGTCACGATATTGCGTTTCTGCGTTTCCTTGCGCACCAGATCCATGACATGGAACTGGTAGTTGAGATCGAGGGCGCTGAGCGGTTCGTCCAGCAGGAGTAATGACGGCTGGCGGATCAGCGATTGCGCCAGGCCAACCAGTTGCTTCTGACCACCGGAAAGCTGATCGAGATAACTCAGCGCCAGATGTTCGATACCCAACTGACGCAAAAGCGCCATCACTGTATCGGTACCTTCCGCATTCTTGCCTTTACCGCCGCCGGACGCGCGCTGCGCCACGATAATGGATTCCAGCACATGCAGATGTACGCCCGCAGGCAGAGTTTGCGGCAGATACACCACCTGCTCTGCACGTCGTGCAAACGGCATCGGCATTAAATCGTGTCCGTCGAGCATCAGCTGCCCTTCCGCACGGTTAAGCCCGGCGAGAGAACGCAGCAACGTCGACTTACCGCTGCCATTTGGCCCGAGCAGAACGGTAATTTTCCCGCGTGGCAACATCGGCACATTCAGATTGCGGATCACGCGGCGCTTCGGATATCCGGCGTTGAAATCGCGGATTTGCAGGCCCTGCGTAGCAGCATTCAGTAAATCTTCAGGACGCGTTTCTAACATCGCAGACATCAGATGTTCCCCCGGTGGCGCAGAATAATACTCAGGAAGAACGGCACGCCAACCAGAGACGTCACGATACCGACAGGAATAATGACGCCCGGCACCAGATTTTTAGAGGCTACCGACGCCATCGACAACACCAGCGCGCCAATCAGCGCACTGGCGGGCAGATAGAAACGGTGATCTTCACCAAACATCAGGCGGGCGATATGCGGCGCCACCAGCCCGATAAAACCGATCGGCCCGACGAAAGCCACCGCCAGTGCGGAAAGAATACTGATGCGCAGTAACGTACCGAGGCGCAGGCGACGCACGTCGATACCAAAACTGACGGCACGATCTTCACCCAGACGCAGCGCGGTGAGTTTCCACGCGCTCATCATCGACCACGGCAATAAAATCAGGAATGCCAGCACCATCACGCCGAGTTTCACCCACGACGCCCTCGCCAGGCTGCCCATCGTCCAGAAAACCAGCCCCTGTAAGGTGTCTTCGGTGGCGATAAACTGCATCAGCGAAACCAGTGCGTTGAAGGTAAAGACCAGTGCGATACCAAACAGCACCACACCGGAGCTGGCAACGCGCGTCCAGCGGGTGATACCGTCGAGCATCAGTGCGGCAAATAAGGCAAAAATGAAGGCGTTGGCGGAGATAAACCATTGATCCGGCACGCCCGGAATACCAATGCCAAGCACAATCGCCAGCGCCGCACCAAACGCCGCAGCAGAAGACACGCCCAGCGTAAACGGACTGGCCAGCGGGTTATTGAGGATGGTCTGCATTTCAGCACCGGCAAGGCCCAGTGACATACCGACCGCCACCGCCATCAGCGCGTAAGGCAGACGAATATCCCAGACAATCACCCGCGTGCCCGGATCCGCCGCTGCGGCGTCAAACAGCGTTTTCCACAATGTGCCGAGCGATAACCCCGAAGGCCCCATAATGAAATCAATCACCAGTGAAACGACAATCGCCAGTACCAGGATCAGCATAACTAACAGACGGCGGCGCACGATATTCTGGTATCGCCCCATAACGCTGTCTTCGGCGTTGACGTTCACCCTCAGGGTGGGTTCGGTAGTTGCACTCATTTTCGCTTCAATCTCATTAAGTTAAAACTTACGGCGGGAGAACATGTTCTGGGGTTCCCGTAGGAAGGAAATAAATGATAATAATTATCAATGTGTTTTGCAAAACCTATCAGACATTCAAAGTAAACAAGGGCGTAACAAAGCATGACGTAATGGGTCTCCTGGCGTGAATCGCAGGCATTGAAAAGCGGAGCCTGAGCTCCGCTTTTCAATGCCATGGAAATCGGGGTCTGTTACTTATCGACGTGATCCGGGAATTCCATTTCGCTGTATTTCACCACTTTAGTGCCTTTGCTCAGCTTGTAGCCGAACCAGATGATCAGGAACAGTGGCAAGCCAATGTAAGTCGCCGCTACGCCACCCCAGTCAATGGTGTCTTTCAGGAATGCCTGATAGTTCTGGCCCAGCGTAATGATCAGACACAACACAAAGGCGAAAACCGGGCCGAACGGGAAGAAACCTGACAGATAAGGCAGTCTCTTCAGATCACGGCCCTGTAAGACATAACCGCGACGGAAGCGGTAATGGCTGACCGCAATCCCCAGCCAGGCGATGAAACCGGTCATGCCCGACGTGTTCAGCAGCCACAGGTAAACGGTCTGATTACCAAACATTGAGCTCAGGAAACACAACGCCGCCACGATAGTGGTGGCATACAGCGCGTTACGCGGCACACCCCCTTTCGACAGCTTAGCGAATATGCGCGGCGCTTTGCCTTCGCTCGCCAGGGTAAACAGCATGCGGGTTGAGGCGTACATTCCGGAGTTACCGGCTGACAGTACCGCCGTCAGGATCACAGCATTCATTACCGCCGCCGCTGATAACAGACCCGCATTACGGAATACCAGCGTGAACGGACTTACCGAGATATCGCCGACTTCATTACGCAGCAGGTTCGGATCGGTATAAGGAATGATCAGGCTGATCACCAGAATCGCCAGAATATAGAACAGCAGAATACGCCAGAAAACCTGACGCACCGCGCGCGGAATATTCTTGCCCGGATTCTCAGATTCGCCCGCCGCCACCCCGATCAGTTCAGTGCCCTGGAAGGAGAAACCGACAATCATCGCCACGCCTATCATCGAGGCAAATCCGCCTGCAAACGGCGCATCCCCGATGGCCCAGTTATGCCAGCCCGCCGTTTCAGCACCGCGCATAATGCCGGTGATCATCAGGACGCCAACGGCGATAAAGATGATGACGGTAACCACTTTGATCAGCGAGAACCAGTATTCCGCCTCGCCAAAACCGCGCACGGAAATGTAGTTGAGCAGGAAAATCAGACCAAGGAACAAGGCGCTCCAGATCCAGCCCGGTGTGTCCGGGAACCAGTAATTCATCACCAGTTGTGAGGCCACCAGGTCAACCGCGATGGTGACTGCCCAGTTGTACCAGTAGTTCCAGCCCAGTGCGAAACCGAAGCCTTCTTCAACATAACGGGAGCCGTAAGTGGAGAATGAACCGGAAACCGGCATGAACGCCGCCAGCTCACCGAGGCTGGTCATCAGGAAGTAAACCATGATGCCGATTAATGCGTAGGAAAGCAGTGCACCACCCGGGCCTGCCTGGGAAACTGTCGCACCTGATGCAACGAATAACCCCGTACCAATTGAACCGCCTATGGCGATCATCGTTAAGTGACGTGCCTTCAGCTCGCGACGCAGTGTGGGAGCCACCTGCGTATTTTTTGTAGGTTGTTGAGCCATTTTTTCCCTATATCCGCTCGTCATGTGCAAATTTAAGCGCGGATTGTAGCAAAACCTGCCGCTCTGAATAGCAGGAACGACCTGTTATAAGACACCTTCATAACTGGCCGCAGATCATTAGTGAAAGACCGTTATTGGGCTTCGCGACAATAGGTTAGAAAACGTGATAATGCGCCGGAGATATGTTTTTGCCGGTGATGAATCAGGTAAAGCTTACGCACCAGCGGCGCGACGGGCAGCCGGATTTCCACCAGCGAACCACTGCTCAGCTGCTCAGAAATCACCCGCCGCGAGAGGCAACTGATCCCGATGCCATGCCGTACAGCGTGCTTAATGGCCTCGGAATTCCCCAGTTCCATTACCAGGTTAAAATCTGGCAACTGAGGCAACAGCAGATGATCTAACACCTCACGGGTACCGGAACCGCGCTCGCGCAGGATCCAGGGTTCACGCGCCAGCGATTCCAGCGAAACGACCCGCCCTGCCAGCGGATTTTCCGGCGCGACAAACACCACCAGTTCATCATCCAGCCAGGGCTGGGTGATCAGTTCAGGCATCTGACACGGGCCTTCGATCAGACCGAGATCGACACGAAAATCCGCCACCGCGTTAATAACATCATTGGTATTACCGACATTCAGCTCCAGCGGCGTATTGGGGAAATCCAGGCGGTAATCCGCGATCATCGCCGGCAGCATATAGTTGCCGATGGTGCTGCTCGCGCCGATGCGCAGCGAACCGTTATCGTGATTGAACAGTCGCTCGATTTCGCCCGCCTGTTCGAGCAACGCCAGCGCTTTCGGATACAGTAAACGCCCATGCTCATTAATTACCAGCCGCTTCCCGACACGGTCAAATAACTGCACGCCAAGCTGCCCTTCGATATCGGCCAGCGCCGCACTGACCGCCGATTGTGATAATGAAAGCACAACCGACGCCTGCGTGGTCGAACCGCTTTTCAGCACCTCGGCGAAAACTTCAAGTTGTCGCAATGTTATGTGCATAAATGTCCCGCTATTCTCACGCGCCTGACAGCACGCTGTGCTTTAAGTATAGACCCTTGCCTTGCAGGCCTCTTTTGAATGAAGGTTTTATACCAGTTTTATAGCTAGGTTATAAAGTAATAATCTATTTCATTTTTATATAAGCGCGGCGTAGCCTTGTTTCATCACTCCTGAACGAGGAACGGACAATGAGTACACTTGCGCTTAAAAATGAAAATAAAAAGACGGCGGATAAACACCCTTTACCCCATTTGTCGGGCTTTGGCCGCGTGTTACCCGGGCTGGCGCTGACCGGTGTGATCACTGCACTCGCGCTCTGGCTGAGCGATATTCCTGCACTGAGTCATCTCGGCCTGAGCGCGCTGACGCTGGCGATTGTCATCGGCATGGTGGTCGGCAATACGGTATATCCGGCTGCAAAACCCTGGTGCGAAGACGGCGTGACGCTGGCGAAACAACGTCTGTTGCGTCTGGGGATTATCCTTTACGGCTTGCGGCTGACCTTCGCACAAATCGCCGATGTCGGCGCGACCGGTATTGTGATCGACGCGCTGATGTTGTGCTCCACTTTCGCCCTCGCCTGCTGGCTTGGACAGCGGGTGTTTAAACTGGATCGCGATACCGCGATGCTGATTGGCGCAGGCAGCAGCATCTGTGGCGCAGCGGCGGTGATGGCGACGGAACCGGTGCTGAATGCCAAAGCAGAGAAAGTGACGGTTGCAGTCGCCACTGTCGTTATCTTCGGGACAGCCGCCATCTTTCTGTATCCGTGGTTATGGCATCTGAATGCGCAGTATCACTGGCTGAGTTTTACCGCTGCTCAGTTCGGCATTTACACCGGTTCGACGGTGCACGAAGTGGCGCAGGTCGTGGCGGCCGGTCAGGGTGTCAGCCCGGATGCGGAAAACGCGGCAGTGATCGCCAAGATGATCCGCGTCATGATGCTGGCACCATTCCTGCTGCTGCTCTCTGGCTGGAAGTCACGTAAAGAGGTACAACAAGGTGGCCAGAATGCGGGCATGCGCAATATAACTATCCCATGGTTTGCCCTGCTGTTTATTCTGGTGGCAGCATTCAACTCGCTGAATATTTTGCCACACAGCTGGATCCCGGCGCTGATTACGCTCGATACCGTGCTGCTGGCGATGGCGATGGCGGCGCTCGGGCTGACCACCCACATGAGCGCACTGCGTCAGGCGGGGCTTAAACCGATGCTGCTGGCGGCGTTGCTGTTTATCTGGCTGATTGTCGGCGGTGCCGGTATCAACCAAGTGGTTCAGCATCTTTTTGGCTGATATTGCTGCTTTTAACACTTCAGTGCTGCGCCTCCTGCCCGGAGGCGCTATCATTTGTCCATAAACGCGATGAATAACTGAGGAGCAAAAATGAAGTTTGTGGGAGCACACGTGAGTGCGGCCGGGGGTGTCGATCAGGCGGTTCTGAGGGCACACGAGCTGGAAGCCACGGCTTTTGCGCTTTTCACCAAGAATCAGCGTCAGTGGAAAGCCGCACCGTTGCCGGAAGACGTCATCGAAAAATTCAAAGTGGCCTGTGAAAAATACGGTTACCAAAGCAATCAGATTTTGCCGCACGACAGCTACCTGATTAACCTCGGGCACCCGGTGACTGAGGCGCTGGAGAAATCCCGCGAGGCGTTTCTTGATGAGTTGCAACGCTGCGAACAGCTTGGCCTGTCGCTGCTGAATTTCCATCCGGGCAGCCACCTGATGCAAATCGAAGAAGATAAATGCCTGGCGCTGATTTCTGAATCCCTGAACATTGCGCTGGATAAAACCAAAGGCGTGACCGCGGTTATCGAAAACACCGCCGGTCAGGGCAGCAATCTTGGCTTCCGCTTCGAGCATCTGGCCAAAATTATTGAAGGCGTGGAAGACAAAAGCCGCGTTGGCGTCTGTATCGATACCTGCCATGCCTTTGCGGCAGGTTATGACCTGCGCACGGCAGAAGAATGCGAGAAAACCTTTAAGCACTTTGAAGAGGTGGTTGGTTTTCAATATCTGCGAGGGATGCACCTCAACGACGCGAAAAGCGAGTTCAACAGCCGCGTTGACCGCCACCACAGCCTTGGCGAAGGCAATATCGGCAATACCGTATTCAGCTGGATCATGAAAGATGCACGTTTCGACGGCATCCCGATGATCCTCGAAACTGTCAATCCGGATATCTGGAAAGATGAAATCGCCTGGCTGAAAGCGCAGCAGACTGCCGAGAATGACGAAGCCGCGGCGTAGTTTTTACCGTAAATTCCGGTCGGCGCCCTCCCCTGCGAAGGGAAGGCGCAATAAAAAAGGCGCGACATTCACATGTCGCGCCTTTTTGTTTTTTAACGATTTACTGTTATGCAGCAGCTTTCGCGGCTACCGCAGCATCTGAACGTTTCAGAATCGCGTATGCGCCACCCGCCAGAACCGTACCGGCGATAATCGCCACCAGATAACCGAGAACCGGCGTGATTGCACCAGGGATCAGCAGTACGAACAGACCGCCGTGTGGTGCCATCAGTTGTGCGTGGAATGCCATCGACAGCGCACCGGTCAGTGCACCACCTGCGATACAGCATGGCAGAACACGCATCGGGTCACGGGCCGCAAACGGAATCGCACCTTCAGAGATAAAGCACAAGCCCAATACCAGCGCCGCTTTACCGCCTTCACGTTCGCTTTGCTCGAACTTATGACGCGCCAGCAATGTCGCCAGCCCCATCGCCAGAGGTGGCACCATACCGGCAGCCATGATGGCGGCCATTGGTGCGTAGACGGAAGAACTCAGCAGTGCCACACCGAACGCGTAAGCAGCTTTGTTCACCGGGCCACCCATGTCGGTACACATCATCGCACCGAGAATTGCGCCGAGCAGTACCGCATTGGCTGTACCCAAAGATTGCAGCCAGGCAGTCAGACCCGCCATGATTTTAGCAACCGGCGTACCGACCACGTAAATCATCACCAGACCGGTAATCAGACTCGCCACCAGCGGAATAATCAGGATAGGTTTCAGCGCTTCCATACTTTGCGGTAATTTCAGCTTGCCGCTGATGGCTTTCGCCACATAACCCGCCAGGAAACCTGCGATGATACCACCGAGGAAACCAGCACCGGTGCTGACAGCCAGCATGCCGCCGATAAGACCCGGCGTCAGGCCCGGACGGTCAGCGATAGAGAAGGCAATGAAACCGGCCAGAACCGGCACCATCAGCGCGAAGGCAGAAGCGCCACCGATTTGCATCAATGCCGCCGCCAGCGTGCCTTTCACTTCAAAGGCTTTGATACCGAAGACAAATGACAGTGCGATACACAGACCACCCGCAACCACCATTGGCAGCATGTAAGACACGCCGGTCAGCAGGTGACGGTATGGGCCTGCGCCGCCCGCTTCTTTCTTCCTGGTGCCCGTCGCTGCGCCCTGAGATTTCGGCTCAAACACTTCAGCTTCAACCAGCGCTTTGTCCAGTTCCTGTTTGGTCTTTTTCAGTGCCAGACCGGTAGACGTGCGGTACATCGGCTTACCGGCAAACTTAGCCAGATCCACTTCGATGTCAGCCGCGACAATCACCAGATCGGCCGCGGCAACTTCTTCCGGTGTAATAGCATTGCCTGCACCTACAGAACCGCGGGTTTCAACTTTTACCCACCAGCCACGTTTTTTGGCTTCAGTTTCAATCGCTTCTGCAGCCATAAAGGTGTGTGCAACACCGGTCGGGCAGGCAGTGATGGCGACGATACGTTTCGGGCCGCTGGCTGCCGGAGCGGCAACGGCTGCCGCAACAGGTGCGACATAAGGTTTAGCTTCAGCCACAGCGCGTTGCAGGAAAGCCTCCGGATCACGGACTGCATCAGCCACATTACCGGTATAAATATTTTTGCCAGCCAGCGCAGGTTCGTTTGGCACGGTTTCACCGGCCACAATCACTACATCAGCGTCAGCGGCCTGTTCGGTCAACGAGTGGCCTGCTTTCGCCGCAGCAGCAGCGAGCAAATTTTTTGCCAGTTGGCTGCGAGCCTGTCCCAGCGAACTGTCTATCATCAGCAGCATTTTCATTCTGACTCCTGCGGATTAAAAGGGTTTCAGATCAACACGGGCCATCATCGCCGCGAGTTGCGGACGATCGGTGACACCGACATTACTCTGGCTGACAGCCAGGGCAGCAACAGCAGTGGCCAGTCGTAGCGTATGTTCACTGGATTCACGCATCAGCAAACCGTAGATCAGACCACCGACCATGGAATCACCAGCACCCACGGTGCTGACGACTTCACAGGCTGGCGGTTTAGCGATCCACGCACCGGAGGCGTTAACCCACAATGCACCTTCAGCACCCAGAGAAATCACCACATGGGCGATCCCCTGATCACGCAGGGCATGCGCGGCTTCTACCACGTCGCTC
Source organism: Rahnella sp. P4_A8 (assembly GCF_056402435.1). NCBI lineage: Bacteria > Pseudomonadati > Pseudomonadota > Gammaproteobacteria > Enterobacterales > Yersiniaceae > Rahnella > Rahnella sp. P4_A8. The sequence goes on from NZ_JBFUHK010000057.1 coordinate 11,889, forward strand.
AGTTCCGGCAATTTACGACCAGCCCAGATTTCCAGTTCACGGCGGTTAGGTTTCACCAGCCAGGGCGCGGCTTTCAGACCGGCAACCAGCGCTTCACGGCTGCTGTCGAAGATGATGCACGGGCACTGTGCACGCAGACGTTTCATCCAGTCGGTGAAAGCGTCAGGATCAACACCCGCTGGCAGACTGCCGCTGACGGCAACCATGTCGAACTGGCCCAGCCATGACAGGGAATCCGTTACGAAACGTTCCCAGTCAGCAGGCGTGACGTTGAAGCCGGAGAAATTGAAATCGCTGACTTCACCATCTTTTTCAGTCAGTTTGACATTGATACGGGTGCGGCCATTAACCACCTGGAAGCGGTTCGCAATACCCAGATCGCTGAATAACAGCTGGAAGCCATCCTGATTTTCTTTACCGAGGAAACCGCCAACGGTGACGTCGATGCCGAGATCTTTCAGCACTTTGGCAACGTTAATCCCTTTACCTGCCGCGTGCAGGCCGGTGGTTTGTACCAGGTTGACTTCACCCCGTTCGATTTCGGGGCAGTATCCGACCAGATCATAGGCCGGGTTTAAGGTAATTGTGGCGACCCGACGGCTCATGCGCCMTCCCCAAGACCTTCAGCAATCGCTTCACCGATGGTTTTTAATGCCAGCTCTGCATCCTCACCACTCGCGGTAAAACGCAGGTGGTGACCTTTTTTCACGCCCAGCGCCACGACTTTCATCAGGCTGCGGCCGTTGGCAGGTTTACCACTGCCATCAAGATTCGTTACCGTGATTTCGCTGCTGAACTGCTTAATAACGTTCACCAGTGCGGTACCCGGACGGGCGTGCAAGCCGTGTTCGTTACGGATAACGTATTCAGCGGTCAGCACGTTGGCTTGTTCTTCGACTTCGCTGGTCAGCAATGCCAGCACACCGACGGAATCTGCCGTCAGCAAGCGTTCAGCTTTGTTGGCAATCAGCAAATCACTGAGGTAGTTCAGCACATCGAGCGGCTGATCGTCAGCAACAGAAATCGTCAGCAGCATGGAGACTTTTTCGCCATCCAGATCAAATGCCTGCTGTGCACGGCTTACCGTTGCAGCACTTTTCAGGTTGCCTTCGGTGCTGTCGCTCAGCCAGATGCCCTGCCCGAGGTTCAGCGGTTTACGGCTGATCACATCGCTGACAAAAGCGGTATCGACAGCGCCAATCTCTTTCAGGCGGCCAGCGTTCAGCGCCTGTAACGTGATCAGGTTTTCTGCGGCCACATCGACTGCGATCAACTGGCTATCAAACAGGAATTCAGCCGCATTTTTTTCGCCCATCAGCAGGCTGCGTAATTCTTCAGCGGAATCTGTTTTTGCCAGGCGATCAGCCACGCTGTCGTCACTTAAGACGTGCGTCAGCTGACGCAGCAAACCGAGGTGTTCATCAGAACGAGCTGCGATGCCGATCACGACATATGCCGTCTGGCCTTCGCCCCAGGTAATCCCTTGCGGAAACTGGAAAACCTGCACACCGGTATCAAGCACCAGATCACGGGTATCTGTGGTGCCATGCGGGATTGCGATGCCGTTGCCAAGGTAAGTAGAGGTTTGCAACTCACGCGCCAGCATGCCGTCTACATAACCTGCGCTGACGCGACCGGCCTGAGTCAGTGCTGCTGCAACCTGGCGAATAGCGTCCTGCTTATCGCTGGCAGCCGCACCGAGATGAATATCTTGCTGTGACAGTTGGAACATAATTCTCCTCTCCTGCTGAAATTGAATCGTTTCAGCTTTACTGAGAAAAAAGGAGCGCCATCAGATTTCAGAAGAAAAACCGACAACGCTGAAACGTTTCAAGAAGTCTCAATCCGGCCTGTATTTAAATCAAGCTTTCCCTGATTTTGCGTAACGATTTTTTGATGTTACGCACAGTTTCCTTTCTGAGAGCTTTCCGAAACGGATAACTTAACGCAAATGCTGAAGTCAGGCTGACGAAAAATGCTGACGCAAGCTGCCCCCTTCTCTGCGGACAATATTGCGGTGAAGAAGCGACGCCTCACCCGGTCATTTTTGACACAAAGTGCGGTTTTATTATTCAGTATGGCAAATTCACTGTGGTTTACATTTTTGATGATCAAAACCTGTTTTTGTTTTTTTTAAACTGTCGTAACATTCGCGCAAATTTCGTCCCCTCCTCTACTTCTGGTTCACTTAGCTAATGCGAATTTCTACAACGTCAGCCCGCCGTTTACCCGACATGACGTCAACTGCTTTTCTGATCATCGCCTTCCTTACCGGCATTGCAGGCGCGTTACAGACCCCGACGCTCAGCCTGTTCCTCACTTCTCAGGTTCACGTCAGCCCGTTTATGGTGGGTATCTTCTTTACCGGCAGTGCCGTGATTGGCATCTTCGTCAGCCAGTTGCTGGCGACCTGGTCTGATCAACGCGGTGACCGCAAAACGCTGATTTTGTATTGCTGCATTCTGGGTGCGCTGGCTTGTGTGCTTTTCGCCTTTAACCGTAATTACTTTATCCTGCTGTTCATCGGCGTTTTGCTGTCGAGCTTTGGTTCCACAGCTAACCCGCAGATGTTCGCGTTAGCACGGGAGCATTCCGAAAAAACTGGTCGCGAAGCCGTGATGTTCAGCTCCATTTTGCGCGCACAGGTTTCGCTGGCATGGGTCGTCGGACCGCCGCTGGCCTTTGCCCTGTCGATAGGCTTTGGTTTTACCTTTATGTACTGCGCTGCCACGCTGGCTTTCTTGCTGTGCGGCGTGATGGTGTGGATGTTCCTGCCTTCGATGCCCAAGGCGCACATCAAGACCACCGCCACGCTGGAAGCACCACGCCGTAACCGCCGTGATACGCTGATGCTGTTCATCGCCTGTTCACTGATGTGGGCAGCAAACAGCATTTATCTGATCAATATGCCGCTGTATGTGGTGCGTGAACTGGGTCTGCCGGAAAAACTGGCGGGGGTACTGATGGGCAGTGCAGCCTGTCTGGAAATTCCGACCATGCTGATCGCCGGATATCTGGCTAAACAGTTGGGGAAACGCTTCCTGATGCGTTTCGCTGTGCTGGCGGGGGTGATTTTCTACGGCGGCATTCTGTTTACTACCGGTGCGGCAATGCTGATTGCTTTACAGTTGCTGAACGCAATTTTCATCGGCATTCTGGCCGGGATCGGCATGCTGTATTTCCAGGATCTGATGCCAGGTCAGGCGGGCGCGGCCACCACGTTATTTACCAATTCAACGCGGGCGGGCTGGATCCTGGCCGGTTCGCTGGCCGGGGTGATCGCCCAGTTCTGGACATACCATGCGGTATTTTATGCCGCACTGGCGATGGTGATTGGTTCGGTGTTATGTATCTGGAATGTGAAAAACGTCGATAAACCGGCGGAAGACGTGCCCGCAGCGGTGGTTTAAGGCGCGGTATCTGCCTCAAGCTGAATCAGATAAGTCAGCGCCTGGTCGCGATGTGTAAAGCACATTTCGCGGCTGGCCTGCAGGCTGGCGCAAACTTTCGGACGCAGTGGTGAGGTGAAAATCTTACACAGAAAGTTATCAGCCAGCTGAACACAGCGCGTATTGGCAGGCTTACCGTCTGGCATTCCCGGGATCGGGCTGGAAATTGAAGGCGCTATGCAACAGGCTCCGCAATCAGTACGACAGTCCATCAACAGCCTCCTCAGGCCTCATTTTGAGCCGCGACAATAGCAGGCAGCGTAATGCGCCACCAGCGAAATATTTACGACTCTGTAACACGATAACCCGAACATTTTTCATACCGGCAGGCGAAGCGCAAAATATGCGTCATAAAGCGGATTTTCGYGACTCTTTTTACGCTATCTGCTTGCCTGAAATCAGCGGCGCGGGTAACGTGTCGCAAATTATTTATCTCTCTCCTGACAGGTTATTTATATGGCACGTGCTAACGAAATTAAACGCGGCTTCGTTGTGAACTACGACGGCAAATTGCTGCTGGTAAAAGATATTGATGTTCAGAGCCCGAGCGCCCGTGGTGCCAGCACCTTGTACAAAATGCGTTTCGCTGACGTTCGTACTGGTGGCAAAGTGGAAGAGCGCTTCAAAGGCGACGATATCCTGGATACCGTTACCCTGACCCGTCGTAAAGTGAACTTCTCTTACGTTGATGGTGACGAATACATCTTTATGGATGACGAAGACTTCACGCCCTACACCTTTAATAAGGCGCAGATTGAAGACGAACTGCTGTTCATCCCTGAAGAAGGTTTGCAGGGCATGCAGGTTCTGACGCTGGACAGCCAGCTGCTGGCGCTTGAAATGCCGCAGACGGTGGATCTGGAAATCGTGGAAACGGCACCGGGCATCAAAGGCGCTTCCGCCAGTTCCCGCACCAAACCTGCGGTCATGAGCACCGGTCTGAACATTCAGGTTCCTGAATATCTGAGTTCTGGCGACAAAATCCGTATTCATATCGCAGAACGTCGTTATATGGGGCGCGCGGATTAATCAGCGCCCCGCTCTCTGCTGAAAGGAACGCTGCGGCGTTCCTTTTTTATTGTCTGCATTTTGCGATTAATCCTTCAGACTGTGGATCTGCATCACAAAATGAGTGGCTATCTGGACTTACCAATTCCCCTTTCTATCATATGACTTTACACTCTAAGCCCTGATTTCGGCTTAAATCGTCGCTTTATCCAGCATAAAATTCAACTGACGGGTAAATAGCCCCAATTTGGCCTGACCAATTATTTATTTCTGACTTGCCTGGAGTATTGCATGAAAACTATTGCCACAGCGTCCCTGCCTGCAGCAGTGTCATTGCCTGCTTATGATCGCGATGTGTTAAAAAGCCGTATTGTTCATCTCGGATTTGGTGCCTTCCATCGCGCTCACCAGGCGCTACTGACCAACCGCGTGCTGAACCTCCAGGGGGGCGACTGGGGCATTTGCGAAATTAGCCTGTTCGGCAATGAAACGCTGATCCAGAGTTTGCGTCAGCAAAATCATCTGTTTACCGTGCTGGAAAAAGGCGCGGACGGCAATCAGGCGATTATCATCGGCTCTGCACATGAATCTGTGCACGGCGGGATTGACGGGCTGGAAGCAGTACTTGAAAAACTCACTGAGCCACAGATCGCGATTGTTTCCCTGACCATCACTGAAAAAGGTTATTGCATTGAGCCGGGCACCGGCGAACTGGATCTGCAAAATCCAAAAATTCAGCAGGATCTGGCGGGCGGTCAGGCGCCGGGTACCGCTCCGGGCGTTTTAGTCGAAGCCCTGCGTTTACGTCATGAGCGCGGCTTACCAGGCTTCACCGTTTTATGCTGCGATAACATTCCTGAAAACGGTCTGGTGGTAAAAAACGCCGTACTGGGCATGGCGAAAGCACGTTCCGCAGAACTGGCTGAATGGATCGCCGGAAACGTCTCTTTCCCAAGCACCATGGTTGACCGTATTGTTCCTGCCGCGACGGAAAATACGCTGGAAGAAATCACCGAAGCCCTCGGAGGTGTGACCGATCCTTGCGGTATCGCCTGTGAACCCTTCATTCAGTGGGTCGTGGAAGACCATTTCGTGGCGGGCCGTCCGGACTGGGAAAAAGCTGGCGCACAGATGGTTGCCGACGTTTTGCCTTTCGAACAGATGAAGCTGCGCATGCTGAACGGCAGCCACTCTTTCCTCGCCTATCTCGGCTATCTGGCCGGTTATCAGCACATCAACGATTGTATGGAAGATGCCAACTATAAGGCCGCTGCCCATCATCTGATGCTGCATGAACAAGCTCCGACGCTGAGCGTCGAGGGTGTTGATCTCGGTGCGTATGCTGACAGCCTGATTGCACGTTACAGCAACCCGGCGCTGAAACACCGAACCTGGCAAATCGCGATGGACGGCACCCAGAAACTGCCACAGCGTATGCTCGATTCCATCCGCTGGCATGTTAAAAATGGTGGTTCCTATGAATTACTGGCGCTGGGCGTGGCAGGCTGGATGCGTTATGTCGGTGGTACTGATGATGCCGGGCAGTCCATTGAGATTAAAGATCCGATGGCTGAAACCGTCGCTAAAATTGTGGCATCAACCGAAGATGGCGAACCGCGGGTGAAAGCCCTGCTGGCCCTGACGGGCGTATTCGGTGAGCAATTGCCTCATGAAGAGAAAGTCGTAGCGGCCATACTGAGCGCGTATGCCGATCTGCAAAGAATTGGCGCGAAGAAAACCGTGGCAAAATACGTAGGTTAAGCCCGGCAACTGAAGCTAAGAACGGCTGCTGCGGCAGCCGTTCTTATTTGTGCGGCGGTATCAGTCGTTCAGTTCTGAGGGGACTGAGGAAAAAAGGAATCCGTCAAAAGACGGATCATCAGCATCCGAAACCTGTAACAGCATATCTTTGACATTTTCCAGATGCTGCCACATCGCCTGCTTGGCGGCTTTCGGATCCCTGCGAAGTACTGCCTGCAAGATTGTCTGATGGTCCTGCAACCAAATCTGACTGTAGTTTTTATCGCCGACATGCTGATGGATCCCCTGCCACATTGAGCTGCGCTGGCGGATCAGCCACAGATCATCCACCAGTTTAACCAGCACACTGTTCTGGGAAGCCTGCGCCAGCAAGGCATGAAACCGCTGATCTTCAGCATCATCGGAGACGCCACGTGCAATGCATTCTCGCTGTGCCTCAATGGCATCGCGCATTTGCAGAATATCCGTCTTAGTGGCCTGCATCGCCGCAAAAGCCGCGACTTCGCTTTCCAGCAATTGCCGCGCCTGTAATAACTCGAACGGGCCATATCCGCTGTCAGCGCTTTCCGGCTGGCTATCTTCCGGTTGATGCAATACATAGACGCCGGAACCTTTACGCACTTCGACCACTTTTTCCAGCTCCAGCATGATCAGCGCTTCACGCACTACACTTCGGCTGACGGAATAAGATTCCGCAATGTCACGCTCCGGAGGGAGGCGATCGCCAGGGGCATATTTTCCGGCATGGATATCGCGACGTAAATGACCGCCTATCTCCTGATAAAGTCGCATGTTTTTGCCCCTTTCACTGACACAAGCTCAATTGGTCTGACATCTGATTAATCGTTCTGATGCCTGAAATAAGAGAGAAAATTATAACATGTCAGCAAAAAGGGAAAGGACAGGAATAGAAAACTGACGGCCCGATCAAGATTGGGCCAGCCAGTTCATAAAGTTGTCCGGCCACATAACGATACATTGCATTACCGCGCTCAATGACCGGAGCGAAACATATTAACGATACTAACTATTTACGGCTGCTTAGTTATAACTCACCGTCATCACCGCAAGGCGAGGATCATTATTAATATGCCGCGTGGTGACCTGCCCGAGAGACAAAGGCAAGGCGAAAGAAGAAGGATTTTGCGCATTCAGCGTATGAACTTGCCTCACCTGTTTTCCGCCACGATCACAGTCGCTGATCACCGCATTACGTGCGGCACTGACGTGACATCCTCCGTCAACAATTGACCCGGTAATATGAATAATTCCGCCTGTTGCAGCGGCACTGGCAAACTGAATCGTCCCTGAGGCCATGACTCCCAAAAACAGTACACAGGTAATTCTGTTCATGGTGACACCTCATCATAACTATTAATTTTAAAGTTCCCGTAACCACAATTTAACATTAATACATCTAATTGAATTTACACGTCTGGAGGCAAAATAAATCTTGCTTGCCTGCCGGCAAAAATAAGCAATCCATGTCTTACATCGGCGCAACGCTGGATTTTCTTAAGGAGTCGCTGCACATTGGCGGGGAATTTTTCAAAAAGGATGTGCAACCATGACCAAAACCAACCTGATCACCGGCTTTCTGGGAAGCGGAAAAACCACCACGCTGCGCCACCTTCTGGCTCAGAAGCCTGAAGGTGAAAAGTGGGCCGTGCTGGTGAATGAATTCGGCGAAGTCGGCATTGATGGTGCATTACTGGCTGGCAGTGGTGCGGTTTTGAAGGAAATCCCCGGTGGTTGCATGTGCTGTGTGAACGGATTGCCAATGCAGGTCGGTCTGAATATGTTATTGCAGCAGGCTAAACCTGACCGCTTGCTGATAGAACCCACCGGGCTGGGGCATCCGAAACAGATTCTTTCTTTACTGACGTCTGACGTTTACAGCAACTGGCTGACACTCAATGCCACGCTTTGTCTGCTGGATCCGCGTCAGTTAAGCGATCAGCGGGTGACTGATAATGAAAACTTTCGCGATCAGTTAGCCGCAGCAGACATTATCGTGGCAAATAAGTCTGATGTGACGCAGGCGCAGGACACGCAGAAGCTGGACGACTGGTATCAGCAGAATGGTCACGAGCGTCTTCTGGTGACKGCTTCGCAAGGTGAGATCGCCCTGACATTACTTGATTTTCCGCGCCAGAATCTGGTTGAGTTACCGCAAGGTAAACATCATCACGCTCACGCCGCTAAACAAGGACTGGCTGCACTGAGCCTGCCGGGAAAACAGCGCTGGCGTCGCGCACTGAATCAGGCGGACGGTTATACCAGTTGCGGGTGGATATTTGATGGCGAAACGCAGTTTGAGACCGCGGGCATTCTCGACTGGGCGCGCGCGGTGCCGGTTGATCGCGTCAAAGGGGTTATACGCATTAAAGAAGGCACATTACTGATTAACCGTCAGGGCAATGACTTACACATTGAAACGAAACCGGTGGCGCCGTTAGACAGCAGAATTGAGCTTATTACGCAAAATGAAGTGCAGTGGAATGCAATACAATCCTCCTTGTTGAAGATTCGTTTAAGTTGATCAGATTAAGTTAACGCTAACTAAGTTATTCCTTACTTTGCTAAGAATAGGTCTTCCTTTATGTGGCGCCGCAATATTCCCGCAATCCTGATACTCAATGTATTAGGTGTTGCCTTATTTTTATCTTTCTATTTGCCAGCAAACCATGGTTTCTGGTTCCCGATTGATAAATCGATTTTCTTCTTTTTTAATCAACATCTGGCCACTGATGCGTGGTTTCTGCACCTGGTCGCCGTGACCAATAATCGTGCCTTTGATCTGATTTCATTGCTGGCGATGGGAATCCTGTATCTGAGCTATTTCCTGAAGCAGGATAGCGACGGGCGTCGCCGGTACATCATTATTGGTGTCGTGATGTTGCTGACTGCCGTTGTGCTCAACCAGCTCGGACATTTATTGCCTGTCAGCCATAAAAGCCCGTCACTCAGCTTCCCGGGCGTAAACCGCGTGAGCGAACTGACCGGCATTYCCACCAAAGATGCTTCCAGCGACAGCTTCCCCGGCGACCATGGCATGATGCTGATTATTTTTTCATGCTTTATGCTGCGCTACCTGAGTAAGTCAGCATTCGCTGTCGCCTTGATCATCACCTTCATCTTCTCACTCCCACGCGTGATGATTGGTGCACACTGGTTTACTGATATCGCGGTCGGCTCAATGTCCGTCGTGCTGGTCGGTGCCAGCTGGTGGCTGATGACACCAGCCAGCGATACGCTGATTAACTGGCTTGATCAAAAATTACCCGGTAAAAAAAATCCTAAGACACACGCATAATTTTGGATGCATACATAATATTTATGGCCCGGCAGATCTTTATGATTTGCCGGGCCTTTTTAAAGGATGTTTCTCAACGCCTCTGCGCTGTATTATGTCCCCTGAACGCGCTATTGATGCGGTTTTAACCCAAATTCGCGTAAAGATCACACAGCATTTTTAACATGTTTACTTACATCACCTTACATCACAATTTCTTATAAAAAATCTCATAATACCTCTCGCAATCACCTGTTCATTACGGTAATCTCCAATTCGCCTGTATAGAATTGTGTTAAAAACACCCCGGTTCAGGAAAAAAACGTGCTGCGACGCACATTTCCTCCCCCTGGTATTTGTCCCACAGATATATGGCAGGTAATCTCGCTTCGTTTGGCAATTTTAATAACGATTTCATCGTTAAGGACAGCAAGGGATAACAACAATAATGGTCAAGTCTCAACCGTTTCTGAGATATATCACGCGGATAATTCCCGCGATTGGTGCAGCAATTATTCTTTCTGCATGTAGTGGTAC
>NZ_JBFUHK010000058.1:0-21356 GCF_056402435.1 Rahnella sp. P4_A8
GGTTAATGGCTTCATTGGCACTGTGATTATTAATTTTTTTGCCGTGTAATTTAATGGTTCCGGCGACTTTCTCGCGGATACCAAATAACGTCTCGACGATATCTGTACGTTTTGCACCGACTAAACCGGCAATTCCGAGGATTTCCCCTTTGTGTAAATCAAAGGAAATATCACGAATGGAAGGCTGGCGCAGCGAGGTCAGATTACGGATTTCGAGGATAACTTCACCCGGTACGTTCTGGCGGTCAGGGAAACGCTGGCTCAGTGAGCGGCCGACCATCATGGAAATGATTTTATCCATGTCCAGGCCTTCCAGCGGCTGAGTAATAATCCACTGACCGTCGCGCAGAATGGTTATCTCATCGCACAGCTGGAAGATTTCTTCCATCTTATGCGAGATATACACAATGCCGCAGCCACGATCTTTCAGCTTACGGATGATGGTGAACAGATGGTTCACTTCCTTTTCCGTCAGCGAGGACGTCGGTTCGTCCATAATGACGATTTTTGCATTGTAGGAAAACGCCTTAGCGATTTCGATCATCTGCATCTGCGAAACGGACAACTTACCGACCTTGTCGCGCGGGTCGATATCAATATCCAGTTCGTCGAAAATCGCCTTGGTGTCTTTGTACATTTTGTCCTGATCGACAAATAGTCCTTTGGTCGGATAACGTCCCAGCCACATGTTGTCCATGACCGTACGTTGCAACACCAGGTTTAATTCCTGATGGACCATCGACACGCCTTGTTCCAGCGCTTCTTTCGAACTTTTAAAATTAACTTCCTGTCCCTGAAAAAGAATGGTACCGGAATCTTTGCTGTATATCCCGAAAAGGCATTTTAATAATGTGGATTTACCTGCGCCATTTTCACCCATCAGGGCGTGAATAGAATGAGGACGCACTTTTAAATTCACATTATCTAACGCCCTGACGCCAGGAAATGATTTATTGATACCACTCATTTCCAGAAGGAATTCGTCCGGTTTTGATGTTGTGTCAGATAACGTATTATCGGCCATAGTTATACCTGGCTAAAGATAAAAATAAACGGGTGTATTAATACCTGATGTCAGCCCTGCGTATGGCCGGTATACGCACCACACGCAGAGCGACATGACGTCCTGTCAGATAAGCATTAACGTCTAATCATACTTAGTCTTTATTTACGGCTTAACCGCAATTATTTTTGCCACTGCTTAGCTTTGTTTTTTATTGCTGTCTGTCTTTACTGCTACCGTTGCATTCTTATTTCACGAAGGAAGACAGGTTGTCTTTATCCACAGCGACGTAAGGAATACGCACGACTTTGTTTTCGATTTTCCAGTTAGTCCCTTCGGCCGCTGGTTTACCGTCAGCCAGATTTCTCGCCAGATCAAACGTGGCTTTCGCCTGGTTGTTTGCATCGTTCAACACGGTACCGGCCATTGCGCCAGATTTCACCAGTGCCAGCGCTTCTGACAGGGCATCCACACCAAATACCGGAATGCTGGTTTTGTTATGGGATTTCAGCGCTTCTACAGCACCCATTGCCATCGCATCGTTGTTGGCGATAACCACTTCGATTTTGTTAGCGTTAGGACCGGACAACCACGCATCCATCTTGTCTTTCGCCTGTGCGGTATCCCACATGGCGGTATCAAGCTGCAGTTGTTGAGTTTTCAGGCCTTCTTTGCCATTCAGGGTGCTGATGACGTACTTAGTACGCGCTTCAGCATCCGGATGGCCCGGCTCGCCTTTGATCAGCACGTATTGAATCACGCCGTCTTTGTTCAGATCCCAGGCCGGGTTAGCTTTCCAGTGTTTAGCAATCAGCTCACCCTGGATCACGCCGGATTCTTTAGAATCAGTCCCGACATAATAGGCTTTGTCGTAGCTGTCTAAATCTTTACGGGAAGGTTCTTTGTTATAGAAAACGACAGGAATGCCAGCACCGCGGGCTTTTTCAATGATGACCGGGGCAGCAGCCGGGTCAACCAGGTTAATGGCCAACGCTTTAACACCCTTCGCCAGCATAACGTCAACCTGGTCGTTCTGGGTAGACTGGCTGTTTTGCGAGTCATTCATCAGCAGTTGCACATCTGGAGTGGCTTTCGCATCTTTCTCAATGGCTTTACGAACTTCGGACATGAAGTTGTCGTCATATTTGTAGATGGTGACACCGATTTTAGTATCAGCAGCATGTGCGGCAAAACCAAACATCATGCTTGCAGCCAGAGTCGCCAGGGTGAAGACCTTCTTATTCATTTGTATCTCCGGTTATGTAGGGTGTTACAGAATTTGGCACCGGAAATCCCTGCGGGAGCAGTACAGCTCCACGTCACGATTGTGGGTGCCTGCCATCCTTGACTTATAACGTCCTGACTCGCTGTGAAACAAGTCCGGCAAACCGGACCCAAATTGAATCATATTGAAAACGAATGAATCATAATGCGCCCGATGTTAATAAACTGTGAAAGTTCTCACAGATTGAAAACGGTTACATCGCGTTATTTGATCAATAAGTGACGGGTGCCACATTTTGCCAGGGAGCTACCGAGTGGCGTCTGACCAGCGTAGGCATGAAGCAATGCGAAACGCCCGTAGCTAACTGTTCTGCCGCACCTTTTAAAGCCAGTTCAGTGGCAAGCGTCGCCATGGAAACGATCGGATAACGCACAGTGGTCATTTTCGGGCTGGTATAGCGGGCAATCGGAATGTCATCAAAACCGATCAGCGAAAAGTCATCGGGAATGTTAATTCCGTTTTCTTTCAACACGGCCATCGCCCCCGCAGCCATCGAATCGTTGTAGGCGAACACCGCGCTGAGGTGCAGATTACGCCCGAGCAGTTCCACCATCGCCGCTTCCCCGCCCTGCAGATCCGGCGAACTTTGCGCCCGCCATGCAGCAGGTGGCGCATCTCCGCTCTGATGTGCCTGCGTCATTGCCTGCGAATAGCCCTGGTAGCGCTGCAAATCGTCTTCGATACCATGACTTGAACCGATGTAACCAATGCGCTGGTGCCCCTGGGACAGCAACAGGCGGGTTGCCATTTCCGCGCCACTGACGTTGTTAAGCCAGACACAGCGGTGCTCGTAGCCCGGAATGACACGGTTAATCAGCACCATGCCCGACACCTGATCCATAAATCGCGAAAGCTCGTCATCCCCCAGCGCCTTGGAATGCACAATGAGTGCGTTACAGCGCTGACGAATCAGAACTTCAATGGCGTACCTTTCTTTTTCAGCAATATGATAGCTGTTGCCTATCAGGACGTATTTCTGATGCTGCTGCGCGACGGTATCAACGGCTTTCACCAGCGCGCCAAAGAACGGGTCTGAAACATCCATCACCACCACGCCGATGGTATCGCTGCTTTGCGTCGCCAGTGCCTGCGCATTGGCATTGGGCCGGTATCCCAGCGTGGCGACGGCCTGTAACACCTGCTCGCGCGCTTCTTTGCTGGCAATAGACGGATTGTTCAGAACACGTGACACGGTGGCGACAGAAACCCCCGCCAGCCGGGCGACATCACGAATTGTGACCATGCGTCGCTCCGTGATCAGTCAGGGAATGGTACGGAGGAATACGGAAATTTTTGACCCAGGAGGTAAAGAAACCAGACAAAGAGAAGCGAGGTGAAGTGCGCATGGCGTTTCCTTTTTTAGTGTAGTGGTCATCGGAGAGGCACGACCGCTATCCTAAACATTTTGCGAAAACGCCTGCGTGAATCTCGTCACAGGAAAGAAAACGTTTACATACAAATATGCAACCTTCATCCCAAATCCATCATTTAGGATGATATATCAACGTCAGGTTCAGGCAGCTTTTAGTTCTTCACCCGCTGCTTTCGCCGTCAGTTGACGCCAGAGCCACTCCACCGGCCCCTGGCGGAAATGACGCAGCCACAGCAATGTCACCAGCACATTGCACACCCAGACCAGCGGCACTAGTGCGACCAGTTGCAGGCGGTCAAAGTGCTGATAGAAGCCGAAAACATTGAAGAAGGTGATGCAGATGAGCGTCTGTAACAGGTAATTGGTCAGTGCCATGCGGCCAGTCTGCGAAATCCAGTGCGTTATGCGCCAGCGGGAAATCAGCGGCCAGAAGCCGTAACACAGCGCCAGATAGCTCACCGCCTGCATCAGCGAGCCAATTTCACGCGGCACCTGCAACAGAAAACCGCTCCAGCGGTAGTCCCAGCCGGTACGGTATTGCAGATAAATCGCCGGGATCTGAATCAGCAATGAAAGCGGTAACAGTACGGCTGCGACCTTGCGGTAATGCGAGACGCGAAACGCACCTTTGAGCCATCCGCTGCGCATCAGGCCGGAGCCAATCAGCATGGCGCCCGCCAGTTCCCAGCCGTATTGCGCGCCAATCGCCAGCAAACTGGATGACAGTAAATCGAGCCGGTTGCGGATAGCTTCCCAACCCCCTTTCAGCCGCCAGTATTGTTCATACTGAATTTCCGCCGGTCCCGGAAGCCAGAAACTACCGGGCTTTGGCGAGGTAATAAATCCCAGCATCGCCAGCACGGCCACACCGATCAGATACAAAATGATGCCCGTTGAAATCAGCGACTGACTGCTGCGCCCTTCCCGCACCATCCTCCAGCACACCAGACCAATCAGCCCGTATGACAGCAAAATATCACCGTCCCACATCAGGGTGGCATGAAGAAAACCGCACAGTAATAAAATCGACAGCCGGGCCTGGATCCAGTGTTTGCCGCGCGGCAGCAATAAAAACAGACCGCCGCCAAACAGCATGGCGAACATCATCAGGAATTTGCCTTGCGCCAGCGCGTCGAGCACCGCCCAGGTCCAGGTATCAGAAGCTGAAGGCGTTCCGGCAAATGCCGGATTCAGGTAAGCGGCTTTCGGTAAACCGAAGGCGCTGATATTGAGCAGAAGAATGCCAAAAATGGCGAGACCACGGGCAAAGTCGAGCGTGGCAATACGTGAGCGCACCCTGACATTCCTTTTGAAGATTATTGAGATATTTAAGAATAAGGGAAGAAAATCAGGGTGGCTACCATCCAAGTAAATGAAGTTGCAGCATGGCAGCCAGCGAGAAGAGCCCGATGAGCTGACTGATGTCAGTGATTCGGGTCTCCGAACGCAGCGAACACCGCTGCGGCTTTAGTTACGACGGATGGCGGACGGTTCTTAAAAATTCTTGACGCGTATTCTGGCTGGATTTGAAAAGACCACCGAGCGAAGTCGTCGTTGTTGCGCTGGTCGCGTCACGCACACCGCGCGCTTTCACGCAGTAATGCACCGCATCAATGGAAACCGCGACATTGGTGGTGCCGAGCAGGGTTTGCAGGGCAACCAGTATCTGCTGGGTCAGACGCTCCTGAACCTGCGGGCGCTGTGAGAAGAACTGCACGATGCGGTTGATTTTCGACAGGCCGATTACGGTGTCTTTCGGGATATACGCCACGGTCGCTTTGCCGTCGATGGTCACGAAATGGTGTTCGCAGGTGCTGGTCAGGGTGATATCGCGCACGGTGACCATTTCATCCACTTTCATCTTATTTTCGATGACGGTGATTTTCGGGAAGTTGGCGTAATCAAGTCCGGAGAAAATTTCATCCACATACATCTTGGCGATGCGGTGCGGCGTTTCCGCCAGACTGTCATCGGAAAGATCCAGATTGAGAAGCTGCATGATGCCGGTCATATGTTCCTGGATCCGCTGCTTGCGCGTTTCATTGTCGATCGGCAAAGCTTCACGCAGAGGGGTTTCCAGACCACGGGCTAACAGGGCCTCGTGAACCAAAATGGCTTCTTTACTCAGGATTGGCATTCTTTCTTCTCCGGCAGATGTAATCACTTTGACGCAGATCACGCTAAAATGAGGTGGCTTACTGTAGTGGAGAGCCGGTTCAGAATCCAGTGAATGTGCTTCATGATGGATGAAATAGCTGCAACTTATCGTTTATGCCGGAAGACCAGCGCCCCGGCAATAATAAAACCGGCCAGCGCGACATACAGCGCAGGCTCCAGACGATGGGTCAGCGCGGTAGAAATCGCCGACAGAACCGGTCCGAATAACTGGCCAACAGCGTAACCGGTCGTCAGCAACCCGGCCATATAACGGCTGTGATTGGGTGCAAGCTCGCGGCTGTATTGTAAGGCCAATTGCACCACGCTGAGGAAACCACCGCCGGTCAGTAGCGCGCCAAGCACCAGACCACTGACGCCCGGCACCACTTCCGCGCACAAAATCCCCAGCCCCTGAATCCATAGTGTCAGCGCCAGGCGGGTATGCGTAGTCAGACAATGGCGGGTAAGAATACCGATGATGATGCCGATAACCGCAGCGCCGCCAAACACCGGCCAGACAAACTGCGCGAACAGACTGTCAGGAAAACGTGCACTCGCCATCTGAGATAAAAACGTCGCGGGCAGGATATAGCCAAAGCCCGCCAGACTGTAACTCCACACCAGACGTTTCAGCGCAGGCGTCATTATCAGCGGCTCAGTCGCCATGTGCGAACGGTGCAGGTCGCCTTTGCGCGGCAGATTCGGCGTGATAATTGCCACGAAAATCAGCGCCAGCACGCCGTAAACACACCAGGCCTGCGCAGAGGTGAGCTGCAAACTGTGAATACCCACCGCTAGCATGCCGCTGAGGAAAATCCCCGCGCCCGGCCCGGCAAACACCGCGGCACTCATTGCCGGACGGCCATAATGCGCCAGCCGTTCGTTACACCACGCTGATACCATGACCATCGCCCAGCCGCTGGTCCAGCCGATCAGGAAGCGCACAATACTGTGCAGCACTTCGCCGGAAATTACCGCCGACAGCAATGTCAGGATCACGCCGCCCCACACGCCCAGCCACAAACGGCGTTCAAGATGTTTGCTGGCACGCATGCCATCAAACGCGCCACACAGATAACCGAGATAGTTGAACGCGGCGACCAGCCCCGCGCCGGTCAGGCTGAACTGATGTTCAGCTATCATTAAAGGAACCTGCGGCGTAAAGGCAAAACGCCCGATACCCATCGCGACGACAAAAGCCAGAAAACCACTTAGCGCAATACGAAAAGCCATAACTGCTCCGTCAAAAGAAACCGCAATGCAACATATTAGAAACAGTGAGTAAACATACTCAAACCTGTCGCCGAAAACAGCAGATTTCTTAAAAGAAAGTTAATTGGAAGTTGTCGCTATGATGCCTTATGAGTACAATCACGGAAACTGAATAATACAAACCAACTTGTTTACGATTAGAGAACACAGGAACCCATCATGGATCTCACTCAGTTACGGATGTTTTGCTGCGTAGCGGAAACCGGTTCGCTGGCGCGTGCGGCAGAGCAACTGCATCGTGTCCCGTCGAACCTGACCACCCGCCTGCGCCAGCTCGAACTCGAACTGGGCACCGATCTGTTTATCCGCGAGAAGCAACGCATCCGCCTGTCCGCCATGGGCCATAACTTCCTCAACTACGCCGAGCGCATTCTGGCGCTGAGCGACGAAGCGATGAGCATCATGCATGCCGGTGAACCGGCCGGGAATTTCGCGCTGGGGTCGATGGAAAGCACGGCGGCAACACGCCTGCCTTCTTTGCTCGCCGCTTATCATCAGAAGTTTCCGCAAGTGGCGCTGTCGCTGGTGACGGCGACTTCCGGAGAAATCATCGACAGCGTGCGTGCCGGACGTCTCGCCGCTGCCCTGGTTGATGGTCCGATCGATTTTGACGATATCAATGGCTGTATTTCTTTTCGCGAACGCATGGTAGTGATTACCCCGCCGGGCGAGTCGCCGCTGGAAGTGCCTGCGGGTCGCAGCGGCCACACCGTTTTTGCATTCCGCCCCAGTTGTTCCTACCGCCAGCGTTTACAGGGCTGGATCAAACACATGAATGTGCCGGTCGCTAACACCCTGGAGATTCAGTCCTATCATTCCATGATGGCCTGTGTCGCCAGCGGTGCGGGTATCGCCATGATCCCGCGCTCTGTGCTGGAACAATTGCCCGGCCACGAGCGGGTAGAAATTCACGAAATGCCGGATGAATTCGCCGATACCGCCACCTGGCTTATCTGGCGCCGGGATGCGTTCAGTCCGAATGTCCGGGAGCTGAAAGAACTGATCATCGAACAGAATGACGGGGTGATCCCGTTACTGAAACATCCGCTCGCCGCAGAACACGATCCGGCGTTGCATCCGACTTATTAACTTAAAATCCGAATAAGTAAAAACACCTGACTGGAGCTAAAAAATGCAAATGATCAAAACACGTGCGGCCGTCGCCTGGGGCCCGAATCAACCTCTGTCCATCGAAGAAGTGGATTTGATGCCGCCGCAAAAAGGCGAAGTGCTGGTGCGTATTGTCGCCACCGGTGTTTGTCATACTGATGCTTACACGCTGTCCGGCAAAGATCCGGAAGGTGTTTTCCCGGCGATCCTCGGCCATGAAGGCGGCGGTGTCGTCGAAGCCGTCGGCGAAGGTGTCACCAGCGTGGCCGTGGGCGACCATGTGATCCCGCTGTACACACCGGAATGTGGCGAGTGTAAGTTCTGTAAATCCGGCAAGACCAACCTGTGTCAGGCGATCCGCACCACACAAGGTAAAGGCCTGATGCCGGACGGCACCACCCGTTTCTTTAAAGACGGCAAGCCGATTTTCCATTACATGGGCACTTCGACCTTCTCCGAATACACTGTGGTGCCTGAAATCTCCCTGGCGAAAATCAATAAAGAAGCGCCGCTGGAAGAAGTGTGTCTGCTCGGTTGTGGCGTGACCACCGGGATGGGCGCGGTCATCAACACCGCTAAAGTGAAAAAAGGCGACACCGTGGCGATCTTCGGTCTCGGCGGGATTGGTCTTTCTGCGATTATCGGCGCGGTGATGGCTGGCGCAGGCCGCATCATCGGTATCGATCTGAACACCAGCAAATTCGATCTGGCGCGTAAACTCGGCGCAACTGATCTGATCAACCCGAAAGATTTCGACAAGCCGATTCAGGACGTTATCGTCGAAATGACCGACGGCGGCGTGGACTTCTCCTTCGAATGTATCGGTAACGTCAATGTGATGCGTTCCGCACTGGAATGCTGCCACAAAGGCTGGGGCGAATCTGTCATCATCGGCGTGGCCGGTGCAGGCGAAGAAATCTCCACCCGCCCCTTCCAGTTGGTGACAGGCCGCGTATGGCGTGGTTCTGCTTTCGGCGGTGTGAAAGGCCGCAGCCAGTTGCCGGGCCTTGTGCAACGTTATCTGGACGGCGAATTCGC
Source organism: Rahnella sp. P4_A8 (assembly GCF_056402435.1). Taxonomy (NCBI): domain Bacteria; kingdom Pseudomonadati; phylum Pseudomonadota; class Gammaproteobacteria; order Enterobacterales; family Yersiniaceae; genus Rahnella; species Rahnella sp. P4_A8. The sequence goes on from NZ_JBFUHK010000058.1 coordinate 9,238, forward strand.
CCTGAACGATTTCATTACCCACACCCTGCCGCTGGAAGAAATCAACCAAGCCTTTGACCTGATGCACGAAGGGAAATCTATCCGTACGGTTATTCATTTTAATAAGTAAGGAATGTGTCAATGAGCAGCTCGATTGAACTACTCGAAGAACACCGGATGTTTGGCGGCTGGCAGCAGCGCTACCGCCATACCTCTGAGAGCCTGAATTGCAGCATGACGTTCAGCATTTATCTGCCTCCGGCGCAACACGACGCGCCGCCGCCGGTGCTGTACTGGCTGTCGGGCCTGACCTGTAATGATGAAAACTTCACGATCAAAGCCGGGGCGCAGCGCGTCGCGGCAGAACTCGGTGTGATTCTGGTGATGCCGGATACCAGCCCGCGCGGTGAAGGTGTCGCCAACGACGACGGTTACGATCTCGGTCAGGGCGCCGGTTTTTACCTGAATGCCACGCAGGCGCCATGGGCAGCGCATTACCGGATGTACGATTACCTGCTTGATGAACTGCCTGCGCTGATCAGCGACCATTTCAAGGTCAGCGAACGTCAGTCGATTTTCGGCCACTCAATGGGCGGCCACGGTGCGCTGATGCTGGCGCTGCGTAATCCGCAGCGTTTCTGTTCGGTGTCAGCGTTTGCGCCCATCGTGAATCCGGCTCAGGTGCCGTGGGGACGTAAAGCGTTCAGCGCGTATCTGGGGGATGACGAAAGTCAGTGGCTACAATACGACAGTTGCCACCTGCTGAGTTCATTGCCAGCGGATCAAAAACCGTTCCCGATTTTAGTCGATCAGGGCGATAGCGATCAGTTCCTGGCGGATCAGCTACAACCGGCAAAACTGGCGGAGATCGCCCGACAACGCGGCTGGCCGTTACAACTGCGGGTTCAGCCGGGGTACGATCACAGTTACTTTACGATTGCGTCATTTGTGGAAGATCACCTGAAATTCCATGCGGAGTTTTTGCACTCCCCTTCATGAGTGCAGGTTCCTAAAAATAGAAGCCATCTGCTTCTCCCCTGCGAAGGGGGAGAAGCAAAAATCTCAGTTCTTCAATTTTGGATCCAGCGCATCCCGTAATCCATCCCCCAGCAAATTAAACGCCAGTACGGTCAGGAATATCGCCAGACTTGGGAAGATTGCCACGTGCGGCGCCATGACCATATCGGCCCGGGCTTCGTTGAGCATCGCTCCCCACTCCGGCGTTGGCGGCTGTGCGCCCATGCCCAGGAACGACAGACTGGCGGCGGTGATGATCGAGGTACCGATACGCATGGTGAAATACACCACTATCGATGACAACGTGCCCGGCAGGATGTGGCGGAATAAAATCGTGGCGTCAGAGGCGCCAATGCTGCGCGCCGATTCAATATAGGTTTGCTGTTTGAGTACCAGCGTGTTGCCGCGCACCAGTCGCGCAAAGGCAGGAATGCTGAAAATCGCCACGGCAATAATCACGTTCGACATGCCATTGCCCATCACCGCCACGACGGCAATCGCCAGCAAAATACCGGGGAAAGCAAACAGGACGTCACAGACGCGCATGGTGATGCGATCCCACCAGCCTTCGTAATATCCCGCCAGCAAGCCGAATACCGTGCCGATTGCCGCGCCGAGCACCACAGAAAGGACACCAGCCGTCAGTGAAATCCGCGCACCCATCAGAATACGGCTGAAAATATCACGCCCCAGCGAATCCACACCCAGCCAGTGGATCAGCGACGGGCCTTCGTTCAGACGGTCGTAATCAAAATAATTTTCCGGGTCAAAGGGCACCAGCCACGGCGCAAGAATGGCCGCAGCAATCAGCAGCAGGATAAAAACTCCCGCAATCATCGCAATGTGCTGCCGTCGAAAACGACGCCAGAACGCTTTCCACGGTGTCCTTCCCGCCTGTGGTTGCACAGTTCCCGGCGTGATTACCGGTAAACCCGCGAGTACGGCATTTCGCCGCCAGTTTTTCATGCGCTTGCTCACTTGTATCGGATGGAAGGGTTGATGACGGCGTACAGCATGTCCACCAGCAGATTGATGAGGATAAATTCCAGCGAGAACAACAGCACTTCTGCCTGAATCACCGGATAATCGCGCATCTCAACCGAATCGACCAGCAACCGCCCTAACCCCGGCCAGTTGAACACTTTCTCCACGACAATCGAACCGCCGAGCAGGAAGCCAAATTGCAGTCCCATCATAGTCACGACGGGGATCATCGCGTTACGCAGGCCATGTTTGACCACGACCACCGCTTCGTGCACGCCTTTGGCACGCGCAGTACGCATATAATCTTCCTGCATCACTTCGACAAAAGAGGCGCGGGTAAAGCGGGCCATGATCGCCGCCACCGCTGCACCGAGTGTGACAGAAGGGAGAATATAGTGCTGCCAGCTGTCAGCGCCCACCGTCGGCAACCAGCCCAGTTCAACAGAAAAGATTTGCATCAGCAGCATGCCCAGCGCGAAGGCCGGGAAGGAAATACCGGAAACGGCGAGCGCCATGCCCAGTCTGTCCGGCCAGCGGTTACGCCACACGGCGGATACCACGCCAATCACCAGCCCGAAAATCACCGACCACACCATGCTGGTCAGCGTCAGCCAAAAGGTCGGCATAAAGCGCGAACTGATTTCATCAATGACCGGGCGTTTTGAGACCATTGAGTGGCCGAAATCACCGGTCAGCGCATTGCCAAAGAAAGTGAAGAATTGCTGATAAAGCGGTTTATCCAGCCCCAAATCCTGACGCACCAGCGCCACTACGCTGGCATCGGCATCCTGCCCGGCCATCAGCCGCGCCGGATCGCCCGGCAGCAGATGCACAAATAAAAACACCAGCACGGCCACAATCAGCAGTGTCGGGATCAGTCCGAGTAATCGTTTTAAAAAATAATTAAGCATGATTCGCTGTCTGTGATTTCACGGTAGACATCCATGTTCCGGACCCGGAACACACGAGTTCAGGGCACGCACGCTGTGCGCCACGCGCCCTGAAAGCCTCACCGCCTGTTATTTCACATCTGCATCATCAAAACTGAACGCCGTATCGGGCATCACATAGAAGCCGGTCAGACGTTTGTTTTTGGCTGAAACCAGACGTTCAGTGACCAGGAACGCCCACGGCGCATCGCTCCAAATTTGCTTCTGGGCATCAGCGTACAGTTTAGCTTTCTCAGCTTTGTCAGTCGTTTTCAGCGCATCGGTCAAATCTTTATCCACCTGCGCATTGCTGTAGAACGCGGTATTGAACTGCTTCGGTGGCGCGGCCTGTGTGGAGAACAGCGGAGACAACGCCCAGTCTGCTTCACCGGTAGACGCCGACCAGCCAGTGTAGAACATGCGGATGCCCGCCTCTTTCTGCCCCACATTCTCAACCTGCGCAGCACGCTGTGCGGCGTCCATGGCGGTAACCGTCACTTTGATACCGACCTGTGCCAGTTGTTGCTGGGTGAACTGCAACACTTTTTGCGCGGTACTGTTGTTGTGTGAGGACCACAGCGTAGTGGTGAAACCATCCGGGTAACCGGCTTCTTTCAGCAATGCTTTGGCTTTTGCCGGATCATACGGCCACGGTTTAAATTTCGCGGCGTATTCGATGCCCTGCGGCAATGGCCCTTCAGACGGCACGGCATAACCGGCAAACGCCACTTTGATCAGCGCCTGCTTGTTAATCGCGTAGTTAATCGCCTCACGCACTTTCACATTATCGAACGGTTTTTGCGTGACATTGAAACTGATGTAGCGATGCAGAATCGACGGCGCCGTCACCAGATCCAGTTTGGCATTTTTCTCCAATAAGGCTGCCTGTTCGTAAGGCACCGGGAACGCCAGATCCGCTTCGCCGGTTTGCAACATGGCTGCCCGGGTGTTGTTATCAGCCACCGGACGCCAGGTAATGGTGTCGAGTTTCGGCTCGCCTTTTTTCCAGTAACCGTCGAACTTCTTCACTTTCACAAAGTCAGTCTGGTTCCATTGTTCAAGCGTATACGGGCCGGTACCGACCGGATGGAAACCGATGTCTTTGCCGTATTTGGTCAGCGCCGCCGGGGAAATAATCACCGCAGACGGGTGCGCCAGAATGTTGATAAAGGCGGAGAACGGCGCTTTCAGCGTGATTTTCACCGTGGTGTCATCAACGGCTTCAGTGCTGGCGATATTTTTAAACAGGTTATAACGCTTGAGGTGACTGTCCGGGTTACTGGCGCGATCAAAGTTGACCTTCACCGCCGCCGCATTGAAATCGGTGCCGTCCTGGAATTTGATGCCCGGATGCAGTTTGATGGTGTAAACCAGACCGTCTTTACTGACGGTATAGCTGTCCGCCAGAACGTTTTCCAGTTTCATATCTTTATCAAAGCCAAACAGCCCCTGATAGAAAGATTTGGCGACCGCCTGCGATAAGGTGTCGTTAGCGTCATACGGATCAAGCGAGGTGAAGTTAGAACCTACGGCGATAACCACGTCTTTTGCCGCCCATGCAGAAGCCGACGCCAGCGAACCGAAAACAGCGGCAGCGAGCACGGCCTGACGGACAACGTTCTTACCTTTAGATTTCTGCTGATTCATGTCAGTTCCTTTTCCTGTCTTACCCGTTTGTCTTACTAAGAATTGACGACTCAAAATAAGCCGCCACAAAAATCAGTAAATACCCGCAATCGTATGTCTGGCGACGAAATGGCCTTCGCCCACCTTCACCAATGGCATCACCACCGGGTCATCGTGCAGCCCGCGGATCGGGCTGGGGATTTCATCCACCAGCAGCGCCTGGTCTTTTCGCTTGTGCGCCGGATCGGCGACCGGTACAGCCGCCATCAGTTTGCGGGTATACGCATGTTGGGGTGTTTCAAATACCGCACGGCGCGAGCCGATTTCCACTATCTGCCCGAGATACATCACCGCCACGCGGTGGCTGATGCGTTCAACAACGGCCATATCGTGAGAAATAAACAAAAATGCCAGACCAAACTCTTTCTGCAAATCCATCAGCAGATTGATGATTTGCGCGCGGATAGACACATCCAGCGCCGAAACCGATTCATCGGCAATCACCACTTTTGGATTAAGGGCCAGCGCACGCGCAATGCAAATTCGCTGCCGCTGGCCGCCGGAAAACTCATGAGGATAGCGCTGCGCGTGTTCCGGCAGCAGTCCGACTTTTTCCAGCAACCACGCCACACGGGCTGCGGCTTCTGCGCCTTTTGCCAGATTGTGAACCAGCAGCGGTTCCATAATGGAATATCCTACCGTCAGGCGCGGATCGAGCGAGGCGTAGGGATCCTGAAAAATAAACTGGATATCACGGCGCAGATGTTGCAGTTCACTGCCGCCGATATCAGTCAGCGTCTGGCCGTTAAAGGTGATGGTGCCCCCCTGACTCTTCACCAGTTTTAGCAGCGAACGGCCGGTGGTGGATTTACCACAGCCTGACTCCCCCACCAGCGCCAGCGTTTCACCGGGATGCAAATCAAAACTGACTTTTTCCACGGCATGAACCCGGCGGGTCACGCGATTGAAAATGCCGCTGCGCAGGTCGAACCGCGTAACCAGATCACGCACCTGTAATATCGGGGGCACGCCTGGCGTCAGGGTGTTTTGAATCAGTTCCGGATCGCTTTCCTGTTGTGTGGGTGCCGGGAAGCGTGCGGGCAGCGGTTTACCCGCCATCGAACCGAGTTTTGGCACCGCCGCCAGCAACGTCTGGGTATAAGGCGCCTGCGGAGAACGGAATATCGCGTTCACTTCCCCCGTTTCCACACTGTTGCCCTGATGCATCACCAGCACACGATCAGCAATTTCGGCCACCACCCCCATGTCATGCGTGATAAAAATCACCCCCATCTGCATCTCTTTTTGCAGCACCCGGATCAGTTGCAGAATTTGCGCCTGAATGGTGACATCCAGCGCCGTGGTCGGTTCGTCGGCAATCAGCAACGCAGGTTTACAGGAGAGTGCCATCGCAATCATCACCCGCTGGCGCATACCGCCGGAAAGCTGATGCGGGTAACTGTCGAGAATATTTCTGGCTTCGGGAATACGCACCAGATCCAGCATCCGTAATGCTTCCGCACGGGCTGCCCGGTGATCTTTATTTTGGTGCAAGCGGATCGATTCGGCGATTTGCTCCCCCACCGGGAAGACCGGATTGAGCGACGTCATCGGCTCCTGAAAAATCATCGCCATATCCGCGCCGCGCAGGTTACGCATGGCGGGCTGCGTGGCGTTCATCAGATCGACTATCTCACCGTTACGGCGGCGCAACTGCATTTCACCTTGTGAAATCTTCCCGCCGCCCTGTTCCACCAGCCGCATCAGCGCCAGTGAGGTCACTGATTTTCCGGAACCCGATTCGCCAACAATCGCCAGCGTTTCACCGCGTTTTACCTGAAAACTGAGATGACTGACCGCCTGAATGACCTGCCTTTCGTGGGAAAACTGCACGCTAAGCTGGCTGACGGCAAGCACGTGTTCGGGCGGCAGAATAAGAGGACCGTTCATCGGGCTGTTCATGAACGGTAAATGCTGACGACGGGCGCATCGCCCACACGGGCGAATCCACGGTACATGCCTTCGCTGTTGAAAGGCAGCACCACATTGCCAAATTTATCCACCGCAATCATCCCGCCGCTTCCCCCCAGGGGCAGCAGTTTTTCCTGCACAACTTTATGTGTGGCCTCTTCCAGTGAAAGGCCGGCGTATTCGATAAGCGCGGCCACATCATAGGCCGCCACCGTACGCATAAACACTTCGCCGGTACCGGTGCTGGAAATCGCCACCGTATTATTGCTGGCGTAACAACCTGCGCCAATAATCGGCGAATCGCCGACGCGTCCGGCCTGTTTGTTGGTCATACCGCCAGTGGATGTGGCTGCCGCCAGATTGCCCAGCGCATCCATCGCCACCGCACCGACGGTACCGAATTTATGTTCAGGATCCAGCGGGTCAGCGTCGTTAAGCGAAGCGCCGTCGTGATCGAGCATGACACCCTGATCAGAGGCGATGGCCCGCTGCAACTGATCGTAACGTTCCTGGGTGAAAAAATAGTCCGCCCCGACCATTTCCTGGCCGTGCTCGCAGGCAAAGGCTTCCGCCCCCGCCCCGGTGAACATCACATGGGGGCTGACTTCCAAAATTTTGCGGGCGGTCAGGATCGGGTTACGGATATKATTCACGCCACTGATGGCTCCGGCATCGAGCGTCCGGCCATCCATAATGCAGGCGTCTAACTCATGCGTGCCCTGATGGGTAAAAACAGCCCCTTTTCCCGCATTAAATAACGGACACTCTTCGAGCAGACGCACCGCCTCGGTGACCGCATCCAGTGCACTGCCGCCGGAGGCCAGAATAGCCTGTCCGCAAGTGACTATTCTCTCCAGTTCGGCTAAATAAAGTCGTTCTTTTTCAGCGCTCATTGCCGCGCGGGTAATCGCCCCTGCACCACCGTGGATCGCAATAACCGGCCGCTTCTTGTCCGAAACGGAAGCCACTGAATTATCAGTAGAAAAACTCATTAGCGCTGCACCTTTCGATGTTGTATTTATGTATAGGAAAATGTTGAGCTGTTTTTGACTATATTTAGCCCGCAACAGTATGTAAAGCGGAAATGTCGCACCATCAAAAAGTCGCTAATTGCTTAGATTGTTTAGGAAAAACAAATGCTGCAATTGAATATACCTGCGGGACAAATGACCAAAGAACAGCAATAATAAACGTCTTAACTACGGATAAAAGCATCTCTGGATAAGCTTTCCGCCGCTTTTTTATTTTCTCTTTTTAGGAAATCAGTTTATGGAAACTGTTTATAACCGCCGTCGGATTAATGTGATCTCATGGCTCAGCTATTTCTTTACCGGTGGACTGGTTTCCACTCTGGGCATTGTTATCGGGCCGGTGGCTACTGCATTTAACAAAGATCCGGGCTTTATCGGTCAAATGTTTTCCTTAATGAACATTGGCCTGTTCCTGCCCATTATGATCAGCGGCATTCTGATGCGTAAGTTTGATCTGGGCAAACAACTGATGACCGGCTCTTTCATTTCCGTGCTGGTGTGTATCGCGCTGTTTATCATGCCGTCTATTACACTGTTCGGCGTGGGTGTGTTCCTGATCGGCGCCACGGCGGGCCTGATGATGTCTATCGGCAGCTATCTGGTCGTACGTATTAATGACGATCCGAAAAAACGTTCCGCGAACCTGATCTTTACCGACTTCTTCTTCGCGCTTTCCGGTATGACGCTGTCGCTGGTGCTGGGTTTCCTGTTCAAACATGGCGCAAGCTGGCTGGCGATGTACGGCATCATGGGTGTCCTGAGCCTGCTGATGATTTTACTGTGCGCGGGTCAGAAATTCCCGAATGTTCCGCAACCGGTTAAAAACGAATCGACGCACAACGTGGTGAAAGAGCCATGGGGCATCGCGGTATTCTTCCTGTGTATTGCGCTGTTTGCTTTTGTCTTCACCGAGCTGGTCTTCACGCTGTGGATGCCAAGCTGGCTGCATGAGCACTTCAATATGGAAACGGACCGTGCCGCGATTTACATCACCACCTACTGGATGGTGAAAGCGATTGGCCTGTTCCTGAACCAGTTCACCGTGCGTTTCGTGAAACTGCGTACTTTCCTGCTGATTTCCGTGATTGTCGGCATGGCAAGCCTGGCGGTGCTGACCACCAGCAATTCGCCGACGCTGGTGCTCGTCGCCGTGGGTCTGTTCGGTTTCTGTAACTCAGGAATGTTCTCCGGTCTGATGAGCTACGGCAGCCTGCAGGTGAAAAACTCCCCGCCAACGCTGACCTCTGCGCTGCTGACCACCAGTTCCGTCGGCACGCTGATTTTCGCGTCCTTCTCGTCTTTCATCTACAACGAATACGGTTTGTTCTGGGCGCTGAATATCGCGACCATTTCCTATGCGTTGCTGGTGCTGATGGTGGTACTTGCCGGCCTGAAGAGCAAAGCAGAGAGAATTAACCACGAAGTCAGTGCACACTGAAAACGTTGTTTGAGTAATAAAAATCCGACCGCATTTTTGCGGTCGGATTTTTTGTGTCTATCCGTTCGATAATATATACACACCTCGAAACAATATTATCACCCCCTATTATTTAATCCCCATTATTCATTACGTTAACGCCCACATATTACACATTCATAAACATCTTAAATTAAGCATACCTTAATATACAATTAATAACTTAAAAAATAAATATGCGTAGAATGTCCGCCAGACTCTTTAAAAAATTCTGACGGGACGAAATATAAAATGGGAAATAATCCGGAAAAATGGAAAACTGTAGCACTTAGATTAATAAAGCTGACCCCTCTGGCGATATCTATCTCTCTGGCTAATTACGCGCTTGCAACAGATATTAGTGATAAAGATGAATTTGGCAATGTGACAAATTTACCCGTGTTAGATATCAGCGGAATGGTCCCCTTTGACCTTTCCACCGAAGGGTATCTGGATGGCGTAAATGCAACCACCTGGTCGGAAGGCATCACTTCCAGTATTCCTGCCTTTTATATTCATGATGGTGGCGCACTGACACAGTCAGTTGCGGCACCGGTGACGATCACCACTCAGGGCTCTTTAACTGATGCGATGCTCATTAACCGTGGCGGAAGCGTTGATTTACTCGGACCGCTTATTATCAACACTTACGGCCAAAGTAAAGGCATTATGATGGAAGGAATAGGAACCTCTTTCCTTTCTAAAAATGATGTTACCATAAATACCTATAATAACAGCACCCCCGGATTCACGGTGAATAATAATGCCACCGCGACGATTGCCGGCACTCTGTATATTAATTCAATGCAGAACGGCTCTGATGGTCTGGTTATCCAGAATGGGGCAAAGGGCACAATCAATAAAGTCAATATCACTACTGCGGGTGATTATTCAGAAGGCATTATTTTAAACAACATCAATTCCAGTCTGCACAAGAGGAACGACGTTCTTATCACGGGAAGTGGTAGCACAGTGACCACCCACGGTAAGCATACCAATGCCTTATATGCAGAGGATAACGGGTTTATTCTGTTTTCTAATGACGCGATAATTACCACCACGGGCGAGGACTCGCGGGCGATTTATTCCACCCGTAATGCCGGTGTATTAATGAACGGGGGTTCTGTTAATACAGAATATGCAGGCAGTACGGCGATCGAAAGTAATCAAAATAGCTACGTCACCTTAGTGAACACTGACATCCATTCCGCAGGCACGGCGATAAGCTCAAACGAAAACTCTGTTATCTCGGTATTCAATGGCAATATCAGCAGCGGCAATACCACCAGCGGCATAGAAATCAGTCATCAGGGCAACGTTAACCTTAACCAGGTCGTGATGGAAAATGCACTGTCGGACCAACCGCTGGTTGACCTGATCACTTCCTACGCCACACCTGATTATGCCTACGGTGGCACACTGGACGTCAAAAACTCCCGGCTTGCGGGTAAAACCCAGGGCGTACACGCCACCGAAGGCGAATGGGCCGTCACACTGGATAACAGTTCCCTGAATGCCGCCGATGCCTTTGTCGTTGCCGGAAGCAACAGCAACCAGATTGCAGACCTTTCGGTCAACGCCAGCAACGGCAGCATCATTAACGGTAACCTTATTGCGTTAAGCGCAGATGAAGACCCGATCGCCAGCCAGCTGACGCTCAATTTGCTTAACTCAACCTGGCAAGGCAGCGCGATGAATGGCACGGAATTTTCTTCTGCTTCTGCCGGTACGATTAATATTGATGCTCAGGACAGTCAGTGGCTGATGACCGATTCCTCGCGCATCGACTCACTCAACATGAATAACGCCAGCGTTCAGTTTTCCGGACAAGGTGATTATAAAACGCTGGAAACGCACAATCTGTCAGGCAAGGGTACGTTCTTTATGAATACGTCGCTGGAGCAGGATGCGCAGGGAAACAGCACTGGCGATCTCATTCATGTTACGGGCAACGCGTCCGGGCAGTTCGGATTACATATCTCTGCGTCGGGTAAGGCAGCACAGACAATTAACGACGGAATACGTGTCGCTCAGATTGATGATGCCAGCCGCCATAATGGCCTGTTCAGTCTGGAAAACAGCGTCAGTATCGGCGCTTACGACTATTATCTTTTTGAAGGGAGCAAGGATGCCACCGGCGATATGAATGACTGGTATCTGCGCGCTGAAATCCCAACACCTGACGCGCCGGTTCCTGATGTCCCAACGCCAGATAATCCGACACCGGATGTTCCTGCGCCTGCCCCGGCTACACCAGACACTTACCGTGGCGAAATCCCCAGTTATATCGCAGCACCTTATCTGAACTTGTATTATGGCATGCGTATTGCTGGCACGCTGCACGAGCGTATGGGCGATACAGAAACCTATGGCAAAGGCTACAACAATCGCGCATGGGCGAGAACCGGCGGAGAACACACTTCCTTCGATGCGGGACGTTTTGGGTACGACAGTGATTACTGGTTCGCGCAATTCGGAACCGACTTATATCAGGATGAACTGAAAAACGGCACACGCGTCCACGCTGGCATCATGGCGACATTGGGCAACCAGAGTACCGACACGCAGGATCAGGTGCGCACGTTGGCGGGGAAAAGTGCGAATGCTGGCTCAGTGCGCAGTGATGCCTACAGCGTTGGCAGCTATTACACCCGATATGCACAAGATGGCGCTTACGTTGACCTTGTCGGCCAGTTCACCTGGTATCGTAACCAGTATGAGAGCCTGCATGATACGAAACAGGACAGCTACGGCGTATTGCTTTCTGCTGAAGCAGGTCAACCCTATGCCGTCAGCACCAACTGGAAAATCGAACCTCAGGGGCAGATCATTTATCAGTATCTGAATTCAGAAGATTTCAGCGATGAAATTTCTGATATCTCCGGCGTTTCTGTCAATCAGGGCACAGCGCGTGCCGGGTTGCGTTTGTTACGCGACCAGGCAGAAGATAAAGCCAGTGAAAAATTCAAACCTTACCTGACCGCCGACGTACTGAGTAATTTCTCGGATTCACCGGATATCAATGTCGGCGGAATCGATGTCAGTACAACGGATTTTTCCGATCAATACTGGCAGACCGGCGCGGGCATGACGGCGCAACTCGCACCGAATACCTCGGTGTATGCT
>NZ_JBFUHK010000059.1:0-21246 GCF_056402435.1 Rahnella sp. P4_A8
GCAAGAACCGCCGCCTGAACAAGTCCGACGTAACCGATACCAAAAACTGTTACTTTCATCAGCGAATTCCTATTTGTTATTTTAAACAATGTAAAATAGACAGCCAAATTTACCGGAACGGATTATACCAGTTTCAGCCGCAAGTGCGCCTGCAAAGGCATATTTTGCATTGAGATACATCTTAGAAGATTGAAATAAAGTGGGAAGACAAAAAAACGTGTGGGAAAAATGCTCAGGATTATTAATAAATTATTATCAATAGTAATAAATTTGCTCAATCAACAGACAGCATTAATCTCAGACGACCACCCGAACCCCAGACCTGACATTGCCAGGCATCACATTTCTGACTGATTTGATTGGAGTATGTTGCGCCAGTGGTGCCGAGCGGCACACCATTGCTGAGCTGAATCATATTGGTGCCGGTATTCACGTTGGCATGTAATCCCGCAGAAACCAGAATGAGATTCTTATACCCGGCATGATAATAACCAAGCAGCAACGGGAATTGTCCTTCGAGATTTGCCTGCTTGAATAAATGGTTGACCTGTTTAAGCAGCGTCGACATTTGTGGCAACCGCTGATGCTGATTACTTAAGTGCTCACGTAATAAGCTGTTAAAAATAGCACGCAACAATAACGCCGCCAGTACGCCATTTTCGTTGGCACGGGTCWCGTCCAGACAATAGAAACCGAGATCTTTGGAGGAAAGCGCGGCGATATCCAGCACCAGTCCCGGACTTTCCGCTGATGTCAGTTGCCGGTAGTTGATGCGGCAATGCGCCAGCCTCTGCTGAACCGGTGGCTGTAATTCCTGCAACAAACGCTGCGCTTCATTAGGGTTACGGCACAGCGCCTCCCAGTCCTGAACCAGCGAACTTTCCTCCATCGCCTGTGATGAAAAAAGCTTCGGGTATAAAGACGAAAGCAGCGCTTCGCGTAACCGGTTGAGATCGCTGATCGGTTTGAGAAGAACATCTTCCACGCCGAGTCGCAGCATTGATGCAACGTCGGTCATTTTATCCGTGGCGGAAATCACCAGAACAGGGATTTTATTTCCCTGTAATCGCAGGTTTTCGACGAACTCCATCCCGCCCATCTCAGGCATCGCCAAATCGCAGAGAATCAGGTCAGGCGGGTAGTCTTCGACCAGCGACAAAGCCTCAAGGCCATTTTCGGCTTCCGTAAATGTCGCACCGAGGGAACTTACATAGCCAGCAAGTATGGATCGGAAGACGGCTTCGTCTTCAACGATGAGAATATGCTTGCTTGTAAGTGGCTTGTCCATCAGGGTCCCCCAGAATTTCTTATTCTAATAGTGGCTCATAAAGCCTGTTTTTGCTTGGCAGAATTGTCAGATTAGGCCAAACACATTTTAAGCCATTCAGAACTGTCTATTTTTAATCAGGGGTAGCAATTGCTCTCTCTGTTTTTCAACGGCAAGACGGCCTGCCTCGATCGCTTCTTCTGCCCGATGGAAGTCCAGCGTCGAAATTTGCGGGCAATAAGGCTGGATCAACACATCCGGCGGGTCGCCTGCCATGCGATTACGTTTGAGGCGGTTTTCCAGCACCTGAATGGACGTTGACATAATTTCCATCGCCGAGGGGCTGACGTTGGGTTTTCTGGCATTTGGACGGGTTAAACGCTGACGTATTCTGTCACGCCAGCTCACTTCTTTCTCAGTATCCAGTGCTTCGCCGGTCGGTTGTACCGTCAGCAAATCCTGCTGCATCAGATGCGCGTCGTGCTGGAGATCAACGGCGATAACGATATCAGCGCCAAGTGCGCGAGTCAGCGAAATGGGCACCGGATTCACCACCGCCCCATCAACCAGCCAGTAACCGTTGTGCCAGACCGGTGCCAGCAGGCCGGGCATACTGCACGAGGCGCGGATAGCCTCATGCAAGTCCCCTTTTGTCAGCCACAATTCGCGACCGGTACTCAGATTGGTGGCGACTGCGCCAAACTTCTTCGAGCACTTTTCAAACTCATCAATGCGGATCAACTGCCCCACGGCATTGAACACACGCTCTCCACGCAGCAATCCTCCGCGCTTCCACGAAAAGTCCATCAGTCGCAGCACATCCCAGTAACTGAACGAGCGAACCCAGCTTTCTATTGCAGGCAATCTGTTACTGGCGTAGGCCGCGCCGACCAGTGCGCCAACTGAACAACCAGCGACGACATCAACGTCGATATCCATTTCCTTCAGGGCATTAATCACGCCAATGTGTGCCCACCCTTTCGCGGCTCCCGAGCCAAGGGCAAGACCAATGGTGACTTTTCTGCTCATCTGATGACCTTATATTGCGCATAGCATTAGAATCAGCGGGGAAGCGCGTTGTCACCCGGCGAGGTTGTTAGGTAACATATCGCTTTGGTGCATTCAATAGCGCAACCTGCGCTATTGAATGTGTAAGCCCTGCGAATCAGGAGTTTCCGTGTCAGAACTTTGCCCATGTTGCAGCCATCTTCCTTACGAAGAATGCTGCCAGCCATACATCGCTGAGTGTAAAGTGGCGCCGACACCGTCTGCGCTGATGCGATCACGCTACACTGCTTACGTCCTGAAAAATGCGAGTTATCTGATCGCCACCTGGCATCCGGATTGTCAACCCGGGCGCTGGCGTGAAAGTTTACAGGAAGGCTTTACCAGTACGCACTGGCAAGGTTTACAGGTGATCGCTCAGTCAGAGGGACGCAATGCTGATGAAGGTTTCGTTGAGTTTGCTGCACGATTTACCGAAACCGGCGACGAACATATTCATCTGATCCATGAGCGTTCACGATTTCTTCGTTTGAACGAACGCTGGTACTATATCGACGGAATTAAACCGCAGACAGGACGCAATGACGCCTGCCCGTGCGGATCGGGTAAAAAATATAAGAAGTGCTGCGGTAAATAATTCAACCGTACTATTTTAAGTCTTGGACAGGATCCACAACCTCATGCCGCAACAGAACGTACAAACCAAGGTATTACGCACCATTTGCCCTGACGCAAAAGGTCTGATCGCCAAAATTACCAATATTTGCTACAAGCACGAACTTAATATCGTGCAAAACAACGAATTCGTCGATCACCGCACCGGACGCTTCTTTATGCGTACCGAGCTGGAAGGGATTTTCAACGACACCACGCTGCTGGCCGATCTTGACAGCGCGCTGCCTGCGGGTTCCGTGCGCGAACTCAACAGCACCGGACGCCGCCGCATTGTTATCCTGGTCACCAAAGAAGCCCATTGTCTGGGCGATCTGCTGATGAAAGCGGCTTACGGCGGTTTAGATGTCGAAATCGCTGCGGTGATCGGTAATCACGACACTCTGCAAACGCTGGTCGAGCGTTTTGATATTCCGTTCCATCTGGTCAGTCATGACGGCCTGACCCGCGAACAGCACGACAGCGCAATGATTGCGCAAATCGACCAGTATCAGCCTGATTATGTGGTGCTGGCTAAATACATGCGCGTGCTGACGCCGGGCTTTGTGCAGCATTATCCGCATCAGGTGATCAACATTCACCACTCATTCCTGCCGGCATTTATTGGCGCCCGCCCGTATCATCAGGCGTATGAGCGCGGCGTGAAACTGATTGGTGCTACCGCGCACTACGTGAATGACAACCTGGATGAAGGTCCGATCATCATGCAGGACGTGATTAACGTCGATCATACTTATACGGCGGAAGATATGATGCGCGCCGGTCGCGACGTTGAGAAAAACGTGCTCAGCCGTGCCTTATATCGCGTGCTGGCGCAGCGTGTCTTTGTTTACGGCAACCGCACTGTCATTCTGTAATCCGCCTTCTGACGGTGCTTTTCGCTCAGAGAAGCACCGTTAAGCGCAAAAAATCCGCAAACGAACTTTATTATCGCTTTCAGCGCTTTACACCTTCGAATCATTTGGTATTATGCGCCCCGTTCGCAGCTAACCGCTGCAGCGACAAAAATCATCCATGTAGCACATGATGGTTTTGGCCAAGAAGTATGTAGTAAATGCCACAAAAGTTGTGGTGGGGTTCCCGAGCGGCCAAAGGGAGCAGACTGTAAATCTGCCGTCATCGACTTCGAAGGTTCGAATCCTTCCCCCACCACCATCTTCTATGTGCAATCGCACCTTCCGAAAAATCCCAAACTAAATAAAAACTCAAATCGGGAAGGATGAAGAATCTTCGACACGAAGGTTCGAGCCGAGCGAAGCGAGACAGCGTTGCGCAGCAACGACCCGCAGGGCGAGGCCAGTGGCCGAGTAATCCTTCCCCCACCACCATCTTCTATGTGCAATCGCACCTTCCGAAAAATCCCAAACTAAATAAAAACTCAAATCGGGAAGGATGAAGAATCTTCGACACGAAGGTTCGGGCCGTTAACTATCAAACCTGAACAAAATGCCCTGCTGAGACTTCCTGATATTGCCTTTGCGGCGGAATATAGCCGTTATCGCGCACCGGGCTTTTCAGCTCATCGACCTGCATTTGCCGCTTAAGCATTCTGCGCGACGGATCCGGCACCGGCACTGACGCCATCAGTTTTCGCGTATATGCATGCTGGGGATTATCGAATATCGCCGCACGCGGGCCAATCTCCACAATCTCCCCGAGATACATCACCGCCACGCGATRACTCACCCGCTCGACCACCGCCATATCATGCGAAATAAACAGGTACGACAGATTCATGCTTTCCTGCAAATCGAGCAGCAAATTCACCACCTGCGCTTTCACCGACACATCCAGCGCGGATACCGATTCATCCGCGACAATCACTTTCGGATCGAGCGTCAGCGCGCGTGCAATACAAATCCGCTGGCGCTGACCACCGGAAAACTCGTGCGGAAAGCGGCGCAGCATGTCCGGCGACAATCCGACTTTTTGCAGTAACGACGCGGCTTTCTCTTTTGCATCGCTGCGGTTATGCAGTTTATGTTGCAGCATCGGTTCAATCAGCGCGTCACCAATACGCATACGCGGATTCAGGCTGGCAAACGGATCCTGGAATATCATCTGAATCCGCTGCCGCATCTGTAAAATATCGCGCTTGCCCAGATTCATCACATCAAAACCGTCGAAATCAATCGCGCCGCTGTGTGGTTTCAACAGCCGTGTTACCGCGCGGCCGGTAGTGGATTTTCCGCAACCGGATTCCCCCACCAGCGACAGCGTTTCACCCTGGAATAAATCAAAGCTGATGTTTTCTACCGCATGTACCGCACCAACCTGACGGCTGAATATGCCGCCATACACCGGGAAACGTGCGCTGAGATTTTTCACCGAGAGCAATGGCGTCAGCCCCGAAGCGACCGTTCCTGCCACTTCCCCCGGCACGCTTGCCTCACCGGTTTGCAGATTGATTTGCGGAAAACGTAACGGCCAGTCACGCCCCTGCATCGACCCGAGTTTCGGCACGGCGGCCAGCAAAGCACGGGTATAAGGATGTTGCGGGCGATGGAAAATATCCTCCGTCGCCCCGCTTTCCACCGCTTCACCACGATACATCACCAGCGTGCGGTCAGCGATTTCCGCCACCACGCCCATATCGTGCGTGATAAACAACACCGCCATCCCTTCTTCTTCCTGCAACGTCTTGATCAAATCCAGAATCTGTCCCTGAATGGTCACATCCAGCGCGGTCGTGGGTTCGTCGGCAATCAGCAATTTAGGTTTCAGCGCCAGTGCCATGGCAATCATCACGCGCTGGCGCATGCCGCCGGAAAACTGATGGGGATATTCATCAAACCTTTTGGTTGCATTGGGAATACGGACTTTTTCCAGCAACCGCAGAGTTTCTGCCCGCGCTTCGGAAGATGACATGCCCCGGTGCCGTTTGAGACTTTCGGCGATTTGCCTGCCGATACTGAATGTAGGATTGAGCGACGTCATTGGCTCCTGGAAAATCATCGCCATGTCATTGCCGCGAATATCACGCATCTGCTTATCCGAAAGCGCCAGCAAACTGCGCTGATTCAGCCAGACTTCACCCTCAATCCGGCTGCTTTGTGCTTTCAGCAAGCGCATCACCGACAACGACGTCACGCTTTTTCCCGAACCGGATTCGCCGACGATCGCCAGCGTTTCGCCGGGATAGACATCAAACGACAAATCGCGTACCACCGGCAGCCAGTCGTCTTCGCCGCGAAACGAGGTAGTGAGATGTTTCACGCTCAGCACGGGCTGACGGTTTTCCGGTTGTCCGGTGGTCGGGTTCATTTCATTTGCTCCTGGAGGAAAGCTGCACCTGCGGCACGTAGCTGAAGTCACGGTCAAACGGGAAAGCTTTACGCGGTTTGCGATGGCGTGGCAGGCGTTCGACAAACTGATCGACCACGCCATTCGACAGCGCCATCAGGTTCGGGCTGGCAATCGGTGCCAGTTCCGGTGACAGATAGCCGGATTTCACGACAACAATGTCCGCGGTATGCGGATCCAGTTCCAGCACGGTAAAGTCGCTGATGTTGTGATACGGGCGGCGGCGCGCCGACACCACCACATCAATTCCGCCAATGCGCAGCACGGCCTGACGGTCAGCCGGTGCCAGTGCGTCAAGCAGAAAGACGACTTCAAATTCACCTTTCACCTGCGGGCTGGAATGATCGAGCGACGCGCCAAGTGTCAGCGTCAGTATTGACCCGACACCGGCATTGAATGCGGCATCGGTTGCCGGCGCATCGGCAATCCCGGCCACAATGGTATTCTGCGCATACTGTTTGATCAGTTCCTGCAACACATCCGCGCGGTCACCGACACCGCCACCTGTCGGATTATCGCCGGAATCCGCCAGCACCACCGGCCGCGTTTCACTGGCAATCGCTTTTTTCACACAGGCCTCAACGGTGTCGGTTTCGCAGCCAAACACAAAATCTTCCCGTGCGTCCCAGTAAGCCTGTGCCAGTTGAGTGGCCTGCTGTTCCAGCACAGTACGGTCGGTGCCGGTCATGATCACCGCCGCCGTCGCACGCGGCTCATCCGCCCACACATAACCCACCATCAGTGAGCTGTCCCATACGCCGTCAACTTCATCCATTTCCGGCAAACGGGCGTACAAACTTTTCGCCGGTTCATCTTCCGTACTGGTGCGCTCGCCGGGTAACACCACCGGCACCGGCACCCACAGCAGCGTCGGTTTTATGCCGGTTTGCAGATGCTTTACCAGCATGGCGACAGAACGGCGCATGGTTTCCTCCACATCAATATGCGGCGCAGTGCGGTAGGTCGAAAACATATCAATGGCGTCAATAATGCGTTGTGACACGTTGCCGTGCAGATCATAACTGACGCTGATCGGGCAATCCGGCCCGACGGCTTTACGCGCCGCGGCAATCCAGTCACCTTCGGCATCCTCCAGCCCTTCAACATACATCGCGCCGTGCATCGCCAGATACAAACCGTCGAACGGTTTTCGCGCCTCCAGACCCGCCAGCATTTCCGCTTTGAATTTATCGTACGTCGCACGCGCTACCGGACCACCGGCAATAGCACGGGCGTGAATGGTCGGTAAAAACGTCGCAGGATAGTCCTGCAAAAAACGAAAGCGCGGTGATGCCAGTAACTGCGCATCACGCACGACGGTGAAATCCTTTTCCTCGTTAAGCACCGGATTGTAAGTGCTGCATTCAATATGGATACCGCTGACCGCTATACGCATGTTGCTCATTCCTCAGACAGGCTTCAGACCAACCAGAAAGCGATGTGCGGCTATACTCGCCGCCGCGCGCGCCCAGGTGTCGTCGTTTAGGGTAAAAGTACGAACCGGTGTTTTACCGGCGTTGCCCGGCAACACATTGGCTTCAACAGACTGATGTACAACCGTGCCGAACAGCCCGGAAAAATCGGCATCCTGATGGGCAATCAGGATCAGGTCCGGGTCATTGATTTGAATCAGATGCGATATCGCCAGGCCCAGCGCAGAACCGGCACGGTGCAAAATACGGATTGCCGCCGTCTGGCCCTGCATCGCCAGTTGTTCCAGCCCGCCGATCGTGGAAGCATCCAGCCCTTCAGCTTTGGCCATTTCCGCAATAGCATTGAGGGAGGCCAGCGTGTCGAGACAACCGCGCTTGCCGCAGCGGCATGGTGAACCGTTCAGCTCCAGCGTGCAGTGCGCGATCTCCCCTGCACCGCCGTGTAAACCACGATGCAATTGCCCGGCGATGAAATGCGCGCTGCCAATCCCCGCCCCGTGGCTGACCAGCGTAAAGCTGCTCAGATCCCGCGCCTGACCAAAACTTTTCTCGCTTACCGCCAGCGCTTTGGCGTCATTTTCAATAGCCACGTCCATGCCTGTCGCCTGCGAAATCAGCCTGGCCAGCGGCACATCCCGCCAGCCCAGCAACGCCGACTGCACGCAGGTCGACTGATGCTCATCAATAAGACCCGATAGCGTCACGCCCAGCCCGACCAGCTTTTTTGCCGCCTCGGGATGAGGCTCGAGTAACGCCGGTAAGGCGCTGGCGATATTGGCTGCCAGTTGTTGCGGATCCGCATCAGCAGCAAAAGACACCCGCGAAAGTATTTCGCCATGCAGATTGATCAGGGCCATTTGCGCCGGATTTTGCAGCAAAGAAACACCGGCAAACCACGCGCCGTCAGGATGCACGACCAGACGTACCGACGGTCTCCCCTGTCCGCTGCCCGGCACCGTTTCTGCCTCATGCAGAAAACCGGCCTCGATCATCTCGCGTACCACGCCGCCGATAGCCGCTTTACTCATTCCTGAGGACTGCGCCAGTTCGGTACGGCTTAAACCGCCTGCGGCATTCACTGCGCCCAAAATCTGACGTTGCAAAGTTGTTAGCATATTCGTTTTGGCGCTCTCAGTTTTCGCTCATCTGCATTGACATTAAACGGTAGAAATGGATATATCAATGCCAATTAGTTCACAAATTAAACTAAATGTTCCGATATAAGTATTTCATATGAACTATTTGTTAAATCTCTTTGTTAAAACAAACTGTCATTAAAACCGGCGTTTTACTCAACCGGCAGACTGAGCCAGAGCCACTTAATCCGATTTTTCACGCAGAGGGCAGAACATGAAGATTACCCGTTATATCCGGCGTCCCTTACCGTTAACGCTGCTGAGCAGCGCCCTTCTCGCCGCGTTTTCGCTGCCGGTGTTTGCCGCCACGCTGAACGTGATGCAAAACGAAGCGCCGCGCAGTATGGATCCGGGCAACCAGACCGCGACCTTTACCGGCACGGTACTGGATCCAATGTATGAAGGTCTGCTGCGTATGTCGCCGCAACTCAAACCGGAAGCGGCGCTGGCGACCTCGTGGAGCAGCGATGAAAGCGGGCTGGTGTGGACCTTCAAACTGCGCAGTGGCGTCACTTTCCACGACGGTACACCGTTTAACGCTGACGCTGTTGTCGCCAACTTTGCCCGCCATCTCGATACCAAACGCGGGCTGGCCGCCAGCGGACGTCTGCGCACCTTCCTTGACAGCGTCACCAAAACCGACGATTCCACCGTCGTGTTCAAACTGAAAAAACCCTATCCGGCCTTCCTGAATTTACTGACTACCGGCGCCTGTCTGATGGTCAGCCCTGCAGCGGATAAAACCGGTACGCTGGACAGCAAAGCGGTCGGCACCGGACCGTACAAAATGGTGCAGTACAAAACCGGCGAATTCGTGCTGGAAGAAAAATATCCGGGTTACTGGGGTGATAAAGCCGCCGGGCCGGACGACATTAAATGGACCTGGAGCGCTGAGCCTTCGGTCATGAACATGGCGTTGCAGGCGGGTGAAACCGACGTCATCAACCCTGTGCCGCCACAATTTGCCCGCGTACTGAAAAATAATCCTAAATTCAGTTTGCATGAAAGCCCGGGTGCCGCCGTGTTCTGGGTTGCGCTGAATACCGACCTTAAACCCATGAGTGACGTCCGCGTCCGTCAGGCACTGAACTACGCCACGGACCGCGACGGACTGGTGCGCGCCATTATGTCGGGCTTCGCACAACCGGCGAATTCCCCGCTGGCACCGGTCACCGCCGGTTATGACAAAACCCTGAACCCGTATCCGCTGGATCTGGCGAAAGCCAAAGCGTTGCTGAAAGAAGCAGGCGTTGCCGACGGCTTTACGATGTCAATTGCCGTGCAGGGTCAGGACGCGCGTATCGGTCAGGTGCTGCAAAGCATGTGGGCGAAAATCGGGGTGAAACTGGACGTGAAAATCATGGAAAGCGGCGTGTGGACGAAAGCCGCGTTTGCCGATCAGGCGGGTAAAAAGGCCGATAACACCGGCGCGGTGCTGGCGTCATGGTCTTCCGGCGCGAATGGCGCCGATCTGCAACTTCGTCCGCTTTACTACAGCAAAAGCTTCGCACCGGGCGGCGCAAATCTGGGCTTCTTCAGTGACCCGAAACTGGACGACATGTTAGACAAAGCCGCCTCAACGCTGGATGAAAACACCCGCAACGCGATTTACGTTGACGCCCAGAAAGAAATTAACCAACAGGCACCGCAGGTGCTGTTGTATTACCAGAATGATTTGTACGCCACCGGCACGAATATTTCAGGTGTCACGATGATCCCGGGTGGACAAATTGTGGTGAAAGATGCACAGAAAAAATAACCGCAGTATCTACAGTGGAAAATAGCCATGAAAGCCTATCTTGCCAAAAAGCTCATCGCCTTCCCGGTCATCCTGATCGGGGTGTCGATGCTGATTTTTGTGTCCATCCGCGCGCTGCCGGGCGATCCGGCGCGTCTGATGGCCGGGCCTGAAGCGACGCAGGAAGCGGTCGATGCCATGCGCGTTCGTCTCGGGCTGGATCAGCCGCTGGTGACGCAGTATCTGCATTTTGCCGGTGATGTGTTGCATGGCAATCTCGGCATCTCGCTACAGTCGCAGCAGCCGGTCACGCAGGAAATCGGGGAACGAATGCCGTATACCCTGATGCTGGCGGTGCTGGCGTACTTTCTGGCTGTAGCGGTTGGCGTTCCGGCGGGCATGATAGGCGCGGTTTACCGCAACCGCTGGCCGGATTTTGGCGTGATGTTGCTGGCGATTGCCGGCGCGTCCATCGCCAACTTCTGGCTGGGGCTGATGGCAATGAACACCTTTTCGGTCAATCTCGGCTGGCTGCCGCTGCTCGGCGCGACATCATGGAAAAGCTACATTCTGCCTTCCGTGACGCTGGCGGTTTTACCCATGGCGGTGATGGCGCGCATGACGCGTTCCAGCATGCTGGATGTCTTGTCGGAAGATTATATCCGCACCGCGCGCGCCAAAGGTTTGTCCGCCACTACCGTGTATTGCAGCCATGCGTTTCGCAATGCGCTGATCCCGATTGTCACTATTGTGGCGCTCAATTTCGGCAGCCTGATTGGCGGCGCAGTCGTCACCGAATCCGTGTTTAACTGGCCGGGCATTGGTCGCCTGCTGGTGGATTCCGTGCGTTATCGCGATTATCCGGTCATTCAGGGCGTGGCGCTGGTCGCCGTCTGCGGCGTGGTGGTAATGAACCTGCTCGGTGAATTACTGATTGCTTTCCTGAATCCAAAAATAAGGTTCGATTAATGTCTGCCATTATCACGCAATTACCCCGTCGCAAACCGCGCACGTTGCGGTTGTTCCGCTGGTTATGGCGTCATCCGGCCGTGACCCTCGGGGGATTTATTGTCAGCCTGATCGTGCTGATGGGCTTGTTCGCGCCATTGATCACCCGTCACGATCCTTACGCACAAGACCTGATTGATACCCTGCTTTCTCCGAATGCAAGTCACTGGTTCGGTACGGATGATTATGGCCGCGATATCTTCGCCAGAGTGATTTATGGTGCGCGGATTTCGATTATCGAAGTGGTACTGAGCGTCGGACTGGCGATGATTATCGGCATTCCGCTGGGGATTATCGCCGGCATGGCGGGCCGTTATACCGACATGATCATCATGTGGTTTATGGACATGCTGTTTGCTTTTCCGGGCATCGTGCTGGCCATTCTGGTGGTCAGTATTCTCGGCGGCGGGCTGGTGAACTTGCTGATCGCGATTTCATTGTTTGCCATTCCGGTATATGCACGCCTCAGCCGTAACCTGACGCTCGGTTTAAAGCAGATGGAATACGTGGAAGCCGCGCAGGCGCTGGGTTTATCAAATTACCGTATTATCGTGCATTACATTTTGCGCAATGCCATCGGGCCGATTATCGTGCAATCGACGCTGACTGCCGGCACAGTGATTCTCGCCGCCGCCAGCCTGTCATTTCTGGGGCTTGGCGTGCAGCCGCCGATGCCGGAATGGGGTACCATGATGAGCGATGGCCGGAACTTCCTCGGCATTAATATTTACCTTTCGCTGTTCCCCGGTCTGGCCATTATGCTGACCGTGCTTGGTTTTAACGTACTGGGCGACGGACTGCGAGATTTACTGGACACACGCTCATGAGTTCTGCAGTTTTTTGCGCCGATATCGGCGGTTCATTTATTAAATTTGGTGTTTCACGTTATTCCGGCGAAGTGGAAGAATGCGGCAAAGTGCCGACACCCGTTGCCTCATGGAATGATTTCGTTAACGCCATGCAAAATCTGATCGACACGTATGGTGCTGATTTACCGGCTGGCACACCACTGGCGATTTCCACCGCCGGGCTGGTCTCCCCCCAAACCGGCGAAATGCTGGCCACCAACATTCCCGCGTTCACCGGACATTCTCTGGCGCAAGATCTCAGTGCTGCTCTGGACCGCCCGGTCACCGCCGCCAACGATGCAGATTGTTTTGCCCTCGCTGAAGCCCATGCCGGTAACGCACAACATCAGTCCGTCGTGGCGGCGATTATTTTAGGTACCGGCGTCGGCGGAGGACTGGTGATCAACGGCCAGCTCGTCCGCGGTCACGGCGGCGTCACCGGCGAATGGGGACACGGTGCGATTACCCGCACGGAACTGACGATTGACAACAAAAAATACGCCGTTCCGCGCCTGAAATGTGGCTGCGGCCAGACTGGCTGCCTCGATATGCTCGGCGGTGCGCGTGGCATGGAACGTTTGCATCAGCATTTTCACAGCCAGCAAAATACCAGTCTGGAGATTGTCACCGGCTGGCTGAACGGGCATCCCGACTGTTCGCTGACCGTGAATGCCTGGCTGGAACTGGTCGCCGAACCGCTGGCGCTGCTGGTCAACATCCTCGGCCCTTCCCGTATCGTCGCGGGCGGCGGGCTGGCCTCGGCAAAAGAACTTATCGCCGCACTGGATGTGAAAGTACGCGGGGGGGTGCTGCACACTTATGCAGAACCGTTGCTGATACCGGGGAAATTTTTGACCGACGGCGGATTAGTGGGGGCATCGGTACTGGGGAGGATGCAGAGTTAGTTGTTTGATCCTTTCCCTGCAATGGCCGTACAGTTTTGGTTTCAACTCCTCCCCCTGCGAAGGGGGAGGCAGGGAGGGGGTTTTAAGTATTGAAACAAAGGCCTGCGTGGTCACGTATCCCACTGATTTATCTTTAATACCCCACCCCAACCCTCCCCTTCGCAGGGGAGGGAGTCAGACCCGTTTTAGCCGATACAAACAATGTTCCCGCAACCAGTGCCCTTCCTCAATCACCGGATGCATGAAGTTCTCTTCGGGATCGCACACCATTCCCAGCTTTTTCATCACTGCCTGTGAGCGGACATTCGGCAGCGCTGTAAATGCCACAATTTCGTTGAGCCCTAGCTGAATAAACCCGGCATCCAGCGCAGCGCGGGCAGCTTCGGTGCAAAAACCCTGTCCCCACGCATCCGCCCGTAAACGCCAGCCGACTTCAACGCACGGGTTGAACGGCAGGTTATATCCCGGTGTATGCAACCCGACGAAGCCCATAAACTCGCCGGTTTCACGTAACTCAACCACCCAGATCCCCCACCCACGTTCAGTGATCAAATCCCGACAGCGGATCGCCATTTCATCACTTTTTTCACGGGCCAGCACTGACGGGAAAAATTCCATCACCTGCGGATCCGCGTTCATGGCGGCAAAAGGTTCAAAATCTTTATCCTGCCACTGGCGCAAAATCAGTCGCGATGTGGTGATAGCCAGCGGCGGCGATGCAACGGGGACGGTAAAAGACTGCATAAACAACTCCTTTTTTATGGCAGACATGGGTTAAAAGTAAATTCTGGTATTTCCTGTTAATGATATTTATAACAATAATAAATAATTCCGGAGCTGCCATTATGATTTTTCACCGCTATCACGGACTGGGTAACGATTATCTGGTCTGCCATCACCGCGTCGCCGCCCTGCTCAGTAACCAGCAAATCCGGCGCATCTGCGATCGTCATTACGGCATCGGTTCCGACGGTTTGCTGATCGACAATGACGATGCAGATATCCCCTCCCTGCGTATTATCAATCCTGACGGTTCAGAAGCTGAGAAAAGCGGCAACGGTCTGCGTATTTATGCGCGTTATTTGTTTGATATTGGCCGCGTCGCGCATGAGCCGTTTCTGGTGAATACACCGGGCGGGCAAGTGTGTTGTGAAGTCACCGACGGCGCCCATCAGGTGATTGTGGATATGGGGCAGGCAAAATTCTCGCCAGCCGCTTTACCCGCCAGTGTAGAAGGCGATGAAGCTCTCGCGCTACCCATCGTCGCGGGCGGGCATAATCTCAGTGCGACGCTGGTATCCATGGGCAATCCGCACTGCGTGATCCGGGTGGACAAACTGGATCTGGATTTAGTAAAGCAACTCGGCTCAGAGATTGAAACGCTGGCGATTTTCCCGAAACGTACCAACGTGCAGTTCGCGCAAGTCCTTGATCGCAATAATATCAGCATCGGCATCTGGGAGCGCGGCGCGGGTTATACGCTGGCTTCCGGCAGCAGCAGTTGCGCGGCAGCCAGCGCGATGCGCAAACTCGGGCTGGTGGATGACCATGTCACGGTACAGATGCCGGGCGGAAAACTCGCCATCAGTTTCAGCGGCGACTTTCAGGTCAACATGCGTGGCCCGGTGCAGAAAATTGCCATAATTACCCTTGATAACGACTGCTTCCGGGATATGCCGGCATAGCATTCTGACCTGCTGGACGTTCCCGACTCACCTCCCTTGTATGAAACTCTCCTGACGGCAGCCTGTCTGCCGCTCATTCTGTACGACCCCTATAAACAAAACTCATACCTGCATAATGATTTTATGGCAGACAGCATGCTTTGCAGCCCCTAAGTTGGTTATCAGGAAACACAAGAATGAATAACCAACTTACTGTTTAATAAATAAAATAATACTTATAAAAACCTCTCACGGCCGTTCTCCGTGCTTAACCGGTCAGTGAAATTTTGTTCAAAGTTTTAATCCGATCACATATTAATAAAAAAAACAGAGAGCGTACCCTATGAGCAACAACACCATCGTGGATGTGAAAACGTGGATAGACGAACGCCCGATATCGAAATATCAATGGGTGGTTTTATCCCTGTGTTTCATCATCATCATGTTCGACGGTTATGACGCCGCGGTGATGGGCTTTATCGCCCCGGCGCTGATCGAAGACTGGGGCATCAGCCGTGCGGAAATGGGGCCGATCCTGGGTGCCGCCATGTTTGGCGTGGCGATCGGCGCGCTGATTGCCGGACCGAACGCGGATCGCTTTGGCCGCAAGCGGGTGCTGATGTGGTCGATTCTGTGTTTTGCCCTGTTCAGTCTGCTGAGTACCTTTGCCCGCACGCCGATGGAAATGGCAATTCTGCGTTTTCTCACCGGTCTCGGCTTAGGCGCGGTAATGCCTAATACCGTGACGCTGGTGTCGGAATACATGCCCGAACGCCGCCGCAGCCTGATGATCACTGTGATGTACAGCGGCTTTAACGTCGGTTCCGGCGCGGGGGGATTTGTCGCGGCCGGTCTGTTGCCGCACTTTGGCTGGAAAGCGGTGATTTTTGCCGGTGGGATTTTGCCGCTGCTGATGCTGCCGTTACTGCTGTGGATCCTGCCGGAATCCGCCATGTACATGGTGGTGCGTAACGTCGCGAAAGAAAAAATTGCCAAAGTGCTGACCCGCGCCGGGGGTGTTTTCAGCGAAGGAACCAAATTTGTGCTCAAGGCGCCGGTTATTCAGAAAAAAGCCAAAGTATTCCAGCTTTACACCAATGGCTACGCCAAAGGCACGATGGTGTTGTGGGTCACTTACTTCATGGGCCTGTTCGTGATTTATCTGCTCAACGGCTGGTTGCCAACCATTATGCGTAACGGCGGTTTCTCGCTGGAACGCGCGGCTATCGTCGCCGGTTTGTTCCAGTTGGGCGGCACTTTCGGCGGCCTGATGGTCGGCGGGCTGATGGACAGATTCACCGCCAAACGTGTCATTGCGGGTTTCTACATGATGGGCGTGGTCAGCCTGCTGTCGCAAGGTATTGGCAACTTTGGCCCGGATATTCTCGCCCTGCTGGTGTTCATCAGCGGTGTGTGTATTAACGGCGCACAGACCGGTTTGCAGGCGTTTTCTCCGGCCTTCTATCCGACCGAAATGCGTGCCACCGGCGTCTGCTGGATGCACGGTATCGGCCGCAGCGGCGCGATTATCAGTTCATCGATGGGCGGCGTTCTGCTGGGCGTTTTCTCCGGCCAAAACATGATCTTTATTATTCTGGCGCTGCCTGCGTTGCTGGCGGGGCTGAGCATTCTTTTACACCGCGCGGCGCACCCGGCCGAGATGATCAAAGGCGTTGATATTACTGACATCCCGGAGTTGTCGCGCACCATGAATATCCGCTAGTCTCCGGATTAGCCACCTGATAATTAGAAACATATTCATCACCATAAATAATGCGGCGCGACGTGCGTGTCGCAGTTACCCTACAAAAAGTATTGAGGATTTAAGATGGCGAAAATCATAGGCGGTTTAGCAGTTTCACATACCCCGACCATCGGTTTTGCGGTTGACCATAACAAGCAGGAAGAAAGCGCCTGGGCGCCGATTTTCGAGAGCTTTGCGCCGATGCAAAAATGGCTGGATGAGAAAAAACCGGACGTGCTGGTCTACATTTTCAACGACCACGTGACCTCGTTCTTCTTCGATCACTATTCCGCCTTTACGTTAGGTATCGACGAGCAGTATGAAGTGGCCGATGAAGGCGGCGGCCCGCGTGACCTGCCTGCGGTCAAAGGCCATGCGGCGCTGTCTCAGCATATCGGTGCCAGCCTGATGGCGGATGAATTCGATATGTCTTTCTTTCAGGATAAGCCGTTGGATCACGGTTTGTTCTCGCCGCTTTCGGCCCTTCTCCCGCATGAAGGCGGCTGGCCGACACAAATCGTTCCGCTGCAAATCGGCGTATTACAGTTCCCTATTCCCACCGCCCGCCGCTGCTACAAACTCGGTCAGGCGCTGCGCCGTGCGATTGAAAGTTTCCCGGAAGATTTAAACGTGGCGATTGTCGCCACCGGCGGCGTGTCGCATCAGGTTCACGGCGAACGCTGCGGGTTTAACAACCCGGACTGGGATGAGCAATTTGTCGATATGATCGTCAACGACCCGGAACGTCTGACCGAAATGACGCTGGCTGAATTCGCCACGCTGGGCGGAATGGAAGGCGCGGAAGTGATCATGTGGCTGGTGATGCGCGGTGCGCTGTCAGCCAATGTGAAGAAACTGCATCAGGCTTATTACCTGCCGTCGATGACCGGTATCGCCACGCTGATCCTCGAAAATCAGTCGCGTGAAGCACCGTATGATGTGCAACAGCGCCAGCGTGACAAAATCGCGCAACAAATGGCGGGCGTTGAAAAGCTGCCGGGCACCTATCCGTTCACCCAGGCACGCAGTCTGAAAGCACTGCGCATTAACCGTTTCCTGCACCGCCTGATCCAGCCTGCGTGGCGCGCGCGTTTCCTTACCGATCAGCACGCGCTGTTTGCCGAAAACAAGCTGACCGAAGAGGAACAACAACTTCTGCGCGAACTCGACTGGCGCGGCATGATCCATTACGGCGTCAGCTTCTTCCTGCTGGAAAAACTCGGCGCGGTAGTCGGTGTGTCCAACTTACATATTTATTCCGCGATGCGGGGCGAAACGCTGGAAGAATTCCAGAAAACCCGCAATCAGCAAGTTCTCTATTCAGTAGCAGGTAAAGCGAAAGCATGACAATTTTTGAGCAACCCAAGATCGACACCCATCACCACGTGTTTGATCCGGCGCGCTTTCCGTACCTGCCGGACACGCCGTATCGTCCGGAAGGTCACGAGATTGGCACCACCGAGTATTACCGTGCCGTGATGCAGGCGTACAACATCCGCCACTCGCTGATTGTCGGCCCGACCTCGGGATATAACACCGACAGTGCGTGTCTGCTGGATGCGCTGCAAAAAGGCAACGGGCGCTTCAAAGGCATTGCCGTGGTGCCGTTTGACATCGGCATTGAGCAGCTTGCAAACCTGAAAAATGCCGGTGTGGTCGGCATTGCCATGAACGTCGCGATGCTCGGCACGGAGTCGTTTTTGCATCTCGACGGCCTGATGGGGCGTCTTGCCGAACTGGATATGTTCGCCGCCATTCAGGTGCAAAACGATCAGCTTCTGGCGTTGTTGCCGCTGATTAACCGTACCCGCACGCGGCTGCTGATTGATCACTCCGGGCGACCTGACGTCACGCAGGGGCTGCAACAACCGGCTTTTCAGGCACTGCTCAGCCTCGCTGACCAGCAAAGAGCCTGGGTAAAACTCTCAGGCTTAGCGAAATTCAGCCGTCAGCCCTTCCCGTATCAGGACGGGCACGCCTACCAGCACGCCCTGCTGGATGCCTTCGGCGCGGAGCATTGCATGTGGGGTTCCGACTGGCCGTTCCTGCGGGCGGAGCACCGGATGGATCTCGGTACGTTACTGATGCTGGTCGGACAATTATTTCCTGATGAAAAGATCCGCCAGCAGATTTTGTGGCAGACCCCGAAAGATTTGTTTGGATTTACGGATTACTGAAAAAAGGCAGACACTGATGAACTACAACATTGCCGTATTCAACGGCCCGAATCTCAATTTACTGGGCACCCGTGAACCGGAAACCTACGGTCACGACACGCTGGCGACCATCGAAAAGCTTTGTCATCAGACTGGCGAAAACTGCGGCGCAAAAATCGAATTCTTCCAGACCAATCACGAAGGAGATCTGATTGACCGCATTCAGGCATGCCGTGGCAAAGTGGACGCGATTGTGCTCAACGCCGCTGCGTGGACGCACACTTCAGTAGCTATTCGTGACGCCGTGACCGCCGTCAGCCTGCCGCTGTACGAAGTGCATATCACCAACGTGCATAAACGCGACGCCTTCCGCCACCATTCATTCCTTTCCGACGTTGCCGTCGGCGTAATCTGCGGTTTTGGCATTCAGGGCTATGAATATGCGATCAGACAGGCAGTGGTAAATCTGAATAAATAAAGCAGATTTTTGGAAAGTAAAACTTAAATAATATAAGGATTCAGAGTGTGAATCCTTATATTTCAGGCATGTTATTCAGCAGATTTTCGCGTACCAATACAGCAGACCGCCAGCGATATGACAAACAATGTTGCTGTCTGATCATAAAGAATCACTGAATCCGTCAGTCCGGTAACGAATAAAGCAATAAATGGAAGCACCATGCCTTTAATATTAACTTTCCTCACCCACCCATAGATTAAAACCAGATAAGGCAGCAATAAGGAAAACGTTCCTAATAATCCCTGAAGTGTAGTGACCTCAAGAAATTCGTTGTGCATATTATATTGAACATTGGTATAGCCTTCCGTGTTTTCCGGATGATGCGTTTTGATAAACGCTCTGGCCAACGTGGTTCTCTCATCAGGCGTAGTAAAACCAATATGGTGATGTAACAGGTATATGCCACTTTCCCAGATCGCCACCCTGGCCCCCAGTGATGTTGAACTTTGTACATCATATTTCTGGATATCATTAATACCCTGAGCCCAGCGATGCCCGGTGATGCCGATAATCGTCACAATAGCGAGCACGACCAACCCCGCCATCTGCCAATTTTTTCTTAAGTCTATTTTATACTCTAAAAATATAAAGGTAAGCTTAAGGAATATGAGAGCGAGAATGGTAATTCTTGTCCCACATAAATACAGGAGGATAAAGGTCAGTATAAAAGCCCCTAAATCCAGACATTTTGAATAACGATGATTTTCTAACCGGCTTAACCCCAGATAAGCCGCGTATATGAAAATAATCATATAAGAGGACATTGACGCTGCATCAGTCGTCAGTTTTATCCGGTCATTCACGGTATAAAAATGTTCATGTAACCCGAAGCCCAGCGTAACAATCAACCCCAGCACGATTATTACTTTACTTAAGAATATAGTTTTTTGAGTTGTCAGCGAACCATACACAGAAAGGCATAAGATGACAAAAGCACCCAGCAGGATCCTTTTGCTCCCTACTAAATAATTGTTAATGATGCCTGCGCTCGTCGGCGAGGGATCTATGCCATTATGCTTTAGCATCATTGCCCAGACAAAACGGACAGCGGCTAAGAAAAACAATGAAAAGAACATCACCAGATAAAAATGTTCATTCTTAAATGAGATATCCTTTTTGTAAATAGCATATAAAGTGGTAAAAAAACTGACGTAAGAAACAACATAAAATATTTTTTGTGGCCATCCGGTGATAAACATGCTCAATGAAAGTGAAATGCAAAGAGCAATAACTGATGCATTTACAATTATTTTCAAAGGAGCTGTAGCAGATTTGCTATTCATCTTTTCCCTCAGCAATCTTATTAAGAATATTCTTAAAATTATTCATATACGCATCTTCGTAAAACTTCCCGATACTTTCCTTTATCACTGCCTGCTCTGGCAATACCCGATCACTGCCTATTTTATTAATGATTTGAGAAAGCCTAATAATGTCATTTTGCGGATAAAGTTGCCCATTAATATTGTTTTCAATTATTTCTGACGGACCGCTGATACAATCAGAGGAGACGCAATATATTCCCCGGGATATCGCTTCCAGCAGCACAAGCGGGAAACCTTCGAAATTAGACGTCATGACCAGGCAAGTGACTTCTTTGATATTATTTTCGACATATTCCCAGGGGTCACTTTGCCATCCATGCCAGGTAATCTGATCAGAAATCCCCGACTGTTGCGTATAAGATTGACATATGGCCAAATCTTCACCATCTCCCACGATATCTAATGACCAGCGGACATTGACCCGGGCAAGCGAATCAAAGAGATCTTTTAACTGCTTTTGTCTTTCAAAATGTATTCTGCCGATGTAGAGGATTCTGAGCGACTCAGGTCTTAAAATAACCG
>NZ_JBFUHK010000060.1:0-21063 GCF_056402435.1 Rahnella sp. P4_A8
ACGGGTGAGTTTCGGCAGCGTCAGTGAGGAGACCAGACCGAGGTAGCTGTTCCCGTCATTAAACAGGTTCAGGTATTTCAATTTCTTAGGAAGTGCCATGAGTTTTTGTCTCCTTAGCTGTTTACGGACGCGGCAAAGTTCACCAGGTAAGAGTCGGTGATACGCTGGCGCAGGGTCAGATCTTCCAGTGGAGGAACCGGAGTGTAGTCGTAATCGATATACAACTTACCGGCCTTCAGAGTTTCAGCGGTGTTCGCGGTTTCGTCATACCAGCAGTCGCCGTCAATGATGTAACCCGCTGATTTCATTTCGCGCATTTTGGCTTTGATGCCGTCAATCATGTCGCGCACCAGTGTCGGGGTCATTGGTTTATCGACCGCCCACATGTGCGCTTCGGCCATGGTGTCGGCCAGAACCTGCGCTGTACGGGTGTAGTTTTCGAACAGGAACAGTGTGTCATCGCTGCAGGTCCGGTTGCCCCAGAAACGGAAACCGTCTTTGCGCACCAGTGTTGTCACACAGGCTTCGTTCAGCAGATCCGCGTCGGTACCCGTTGCCTGCAAATCCCAGAAGACACTGGCGGACAGGCCGGTAACACCGTTAACGCCGACGTTGGATAAGGTTTTATGCCAGCCAGTGTCCTGGTCAATTTTGGCGCGTAAACCCAGAGCGCGGGCGGTGGCATAAGCGATATCAGACTGGCTGGTGGTGGTATTCCAGTTAACAAAGTCTGGCCAGATCAGCATCAGCTCGCGCTGGCTGAAGTTGGCGCGGTATTTGATCGCATCAGAAATGGTTTTTGCACCATAAACGCTGACATAACCGAACGCACGCAGCTGCTGACAAACACCTGCCAGCGCGGTCGCGACAGCCTGATTATCCAGACCAGGAACACCCAGAATACGAGGCTTCACGCCCAGCTCTGCCTGCGCAGAAAGCAGCGCTTTCATACCGGTGTAACGGCCATTGGCATCAGAACCGCCAATGATGTTGCTGGTGGTTGCGGCTTCATCTTCACCCGTGGCGACACGTACCACGACGGTGACCGGTTTACACTGGTCTGCAATTGCCAGAAGCGCGGCACGCAATGTTCCGCTGGTGCCCGCTTTACCGCTGGCCGCCAGAACGTCAGTGATCAGAACCGGGGTATTCAAAGGGAAAACAGTCGCATCCGCATCTTCTGCGGTACAAACCATGCCGATAATTGCTGTGGAAACGGTGGAAATAACGCGGGTGCCGTCGTTGATTTCGACAACACGCACGCCGTGATGATAATCAGCCATCAGGGTGACTCTCTCTGTTGTGGGTGGTAAAGCAAGGATGCCGGTTCGCAACAGAAAGCGCATTTGATCAGGGGCGTGGGGGCGGTGGCACAACAGAGAGGGGAAATAAAAAAGAGATAATAATAATTATCTCTTTGCACAGGTCCGGAAGTTTTTACGTTTTAAGAGGATCAGGCTGCCCGAACAATATAATTAAAAGCGATATTACGAGGACGCATAGTGATCCATACACCAGCAGGATTTGTCAAACCGGAGGATGATTGTACGGCGGTCATGCTGTTGTCCGCCAAGATGGAGCCAAGAGTAGTGTTGGCTGGGCTTTTCGCTCCTGCGGGCTGTAAAGTGCTAGCTGAGTCAGCGGCAACAAACGAAGTGCCTATTGTTGCTCCGGCCGCTGTCTCATCGACTCCGAAGTAATCCAGCGCCGCGGTTCTGATCCCGGTAGCTCCCTGAGCGCCATAGATCACTCGTCCGGTATCAACTCCTCGGCCATCATCCCAACCACGAATAAACTCGCCTCGCAAATCAGGCAACAAACCCAGTGGGTAAACAGCGGCGAGCTTAGGATATTTTGCTTTATCAAACGCAGCGCCATTACATTTTAACCAACCAGCCGGTGGAGTTGCTGTCGGCCAGGGAAGGGGGATACCAACCGGTATTTCATATTGTGGATGAGGCGAAGCTGCCGCCAGGTGAGCAGCCATAAGGCTGTCTGCATAGGCCTTAACCTCAATGACTTTATCATCGACATATTTGCGTGTTGCCAGTACCACAGACGGATCAATTTTCAGCGTGACCGCGTCCGTGCTGTTTACCACTAAAATCATACGAACCGTCTGCGTCCGGCCACTGCCTTCCTGTAACTGGGGTTTATAGGTTTCAGGGCAGTTGGCGATAGCAATCAGCGTATTGTCCTGATCAAATAAGCCAATTTCTCGGATCCAGAATCCGCCCTGATCCTCAGGGATAATTTGTTCGGCGATAATCTGATTAGTATTTGCCGGATCAACACTCAGTGAATTGAGCGCCGCCCGGCGTTTTTCGCCAATTAATTGCGTTTGAGCAGGGTCCGGTGTTGGCAGGGTACCGCCGCCATCACCGACCGCCATTTGGGCCAGGCTGAGTTGCGTACCCAGCGCCGTCGCATTGGCCAGTTTCGCTGCGCCCAGATTGGTCAGCAGGGCATAATATTTAGCTGTCATAATTCACTCTCAGGTTGTCGATTAAATGGATTGCTGAACCGGTAAACGCGGATCCGGATGCTGTAATGGTTTCGGGGAAATACGGATAAACCGTCAGTTCTTCTCCGTCGTAAGTCGCTGCTGCTATATAAAAATTACCCGTGACATCCAGATTGATGGAGAGACCGTTCAGATGGCGGCTGCAGGGTTTGGCATCGGTGATCAGACGTTCGAGTTCCTGATACATTTCTTCCGTGATGCCCGTTTCAAGCACGCCGACATCGAGGCGAAAAGTGCCCGGAATATCGTTGGTCTGCCACCATTCGGTGACGCGAATTAAATATCCCAGCGGTTCAACGACCCGCCGCAAAGCCCCGATAGTTCCTTTATGTTTATGAACGAACCAGGCCGCGCTAACTGCAGAGCGTTTCGCCGGTTCGGTCCAGTTTTCATCCCAGCGATCGACCGAAAATGACCAGGCAAGATAAGGCAGCAGCTCCAGCGGACAGGTATCAGGATCCCAGAGTTCACGCAGAGGAACGCTGAGATTACCGATGTGCGATAGCGCCTGTGCGGCCGCAACTTCAAGCTGAGTGGAACCCGAGGGTAACAGACGATCACTCATCCGAGCCTCCCACTGTCAGTGAGTAACCGGTACAGAGTGACGCCTGAGTTTTATCAAGCACGATATCCGCCAGCGGTGACGACAGCTCTACCCGCTGAACGCCCTCAACGTGCAAAGCGGCATAAATTGCAGAAAGCCGGATATCGCGACCTAACCGGCTTTGCGTGTTGATGTAGGTTTTCAGCTGCGCTTCAGACGCCGCACGGACGGGCTCAATTTCGGGCGTAGGCAAAACATACAGCACGGCATCAATCTGATAAGGCACAATCTCAGCTGCCTGTACTGTGACGCGATCGGCAACCGGTCGGACATCTTCATCGTTCAGGGCTTTCTCCACGGCAATGAGCAAATCACTGGAGGCAACGCCGTCGTTATCACGTGACAAAATAGTGACGGTCACTTCAGCGGGCGACGGGCTGATTGCCGATGCATCCGCAATGCGCCCGTCTGCCGAGCGCGCATGATATTCGTAAGCGCCGGTCGGGCCGGCCACGCTCAACCCTTCGAACGCCTGAGGGATGCGCAGACGTAAATCACTATCGGCTTCCAGAATGGCAGCCGTTGGCGGGATGGTGGTGTTATCCGCTGGCTGTAAAACCAGGCGCTGAACATTAAAATTCGCCGCCAGCTGATCCAGATCGCTTCCCGTCGCATACGCCACCATCACGGCGCGGGCGGATTCGTTAACTCGCTGGCGCAGGATCAGTTCGCGGTAGGCATTCTCCTGCAACAGTTTGACCAGCGGTTCGGATTCCAGCGTCAGCGTGCGGCTGATGGCCTCCTGCTGATCGGCTGGATAGAGCGAAATCAGCGTCGTTTTACGTTCTTCAAGCAGGGTTTCATAATCCAGTTGTTCGACCACATCGGGGGCCGGTAACTGGCTCAAATCGATCGTTGCCATAAGTGTCAGCTCACAGGAATATTCAGGGAAAAATCCGTTGCCGTGTCGTTACGGCTTCCGGTCAGTTCCACCACCATCTTGCCGGTGTAATCGGTCTCGAAAGTGATGGCATTCAGTGAAATGCGGGGTTCCCACTGCAACAATGCGGTGTAGCAAATTGCCATCATCTGCAGTTGCAGTGCGCCGTTTTGCGGCTGGTCGATCAGCTCAGAAAGTAACGAACCGTAATTGCGGCGCATCACTCTGGAACCGACCGGTGTATTCAAAATGTCGCTCACGGACTGGCGGATATGGTCGAGATCTTCGATAGCCATACCGCTGTTTCTGTTCATCCCCAGGTACTTGGGATTGCTCATTGCGGGCCTCCTGTCTGACCGCCGCCGGTCTGAACACCGCTGTGGCGGTGAGTGTGCACAACGATGCCGTTGGATGTCAGGCTGCCGCCGCTGTGGGTTAAGTTGCCGGTCAGCGTGCCGCCTTGTTTCACCTCGAGAGATCCGGTAGTCAGTTTGCTGGTGCAAACTACTTCCGGCGTGTCGAGCGTGATGCGGGTGCTGGCGGTACAGCGGATTTCGGGTGCGGTCACCTCAACCTTTTGCGCTGCGTTAATCACGGCTGTTTTAATTCCCGTCACTTTCAGAGCGCTTTGTGCCGGTTCGTATTCAAAAACTGCGCCGTCCGGGAAGGCCAGATGAAAGGCGTCCGGCGAGGCTGATGGGGCGGGCGAAGCTTCAGAGAATACTGCCGGTAACACGAATGCCGTATTAAGCTCGCCGCCCATCGAGAGCAGCAAAACCTGTTCACCGACGGAGGGCGCCCACCAGCTGCGCGTACGTCCGGCGCGATGCGTCATCCACGGCAGCCAGGCTGTCACGTTGCTGCCCGTTTTGACGCGGCAGCGGGCGTTGGCAAGATCCAGTTCGGAGACTTTGCCGATGCGTACCAGATTGCCAATCAGCCGCATTATGTCGTTGAGTTGAAGAGTCGTATTCATGGGATAAAGGATGCCGTTTCAGAGGGTTGAGCGACAACCGGTGACCGTTCGCCAGCGGCTGACACAACAAGGTTTATCGGGTTACACCGTCCAGCTGCTGATCAGTTCGCCGTTGAGATAAACCTGACGCGGCAGCGCCACATTTTCTGGCAGTGGCGGTTCCGGGAGATGAGTGATGGTGCGCACCTCATCCTTGTCACTTACCTGGACGCGTTCTGTCAGTTGCAGCACCAGAGCGAGGCTTCGTTCCTGCTGAGTGAAGGTAAAATCATTTAGCCGGTGCAAGGCGTTGCCGAGAATTTCAGGCTGATTAACCTGCAGCCAGTCGAGAACGGTGACCACGGCCAGATCGACCAGCGTTTCGCTGAGCGCGTCGTCAGTGATCGTCACTGTCAGCGGATAGCGGTACTCAAAAGAAAGCGAAGGTGCAGATGTGGCCACCACATTGCCCGGCCCGGTGGCAATCACCAGTTTTTCAGGCGTAGCCGCAAGCAAGGGGATCTGTTCAATCAGCCGTTGTTGCAATTGAATCGGTTTTTGCATGTTGTGCCTCCTGACACTTTTTGATGGCTTCAATTTGTAAGCCGCAATCCATCAGCGCGGACTCCAGCTGAAGAATGTCGGTACTCAGATCTTCATTGGTGGCCGGTTTGCTGGCCGGAATAGGGCATGAGCTGACCGCCGGACAGCCAACGTAAATAATCGCTGGCGGAGCTGAAGGCGGGACGCTGGTGCAACCGGTTGATATCAGCAGGCAGACTGCTGTCAGCCCACTGACGGGTTTGCGGATCATCATGGAGGCTCCTCTGCCTTTGTTGCTCACGGCTTTGCATCACTTGCCGGGCGGTGTTCAGGTCTTCGCGTAACGCCAGTTCAGCTTGCTCGCGCTGGCGCATTTGCTGGTTCAGTGTGGCGATCAACTGCTCGCGTTGTTGTAACTGTGTAATCAGGGCATCGCGTTGCTGACTGGCATTGTTGAGGTCGTGCTGTAATGAGCGATTGGAAAGCAACAGGATGGCGACCAGTAAAACCATCCCCGCCAGAAGTGCTGTTAACAGACGCATTCAGACTCCTTTCAGGCAGAGAGTACGTTCGGCATTTCGCCTGCGTTCCAGACCCCGGTTGCGTTCGCCATTAACGAAAACCCACCGTGGCAACTGGTCGCAGGCTTGTTGCCACTGCTGCTGGTTGATGAAAAACGCCAGTGTTGATTTACAGGCGGCACCGGTGCCGACGTTAAAACTGAAGGACACCACGGCATCAAAAACCGGTTGCGGCATGATCACCGGCATACATTTTTTTACGGCGCGCTCTGTCTGCTGAATATCCCCCAGCAGATTTTCAGCGGCCTGATGTTCGGTGACTTCCTGTGCCGGTTTAACGCTGGCCGTATGACCGATGCCGCTGGTCCATACGCCAGCGTTGCATTGATAGGGTTGCAGCTGACAGCCTTCAAAATCGGTGATCAACCGCAGACCCTCTTCTGACACCTGCAAGGAGCTGTAGCCTGGCAGTGCTGCCATCAGCCCCAGGACCACGGCGGCACTACAGCGTTTAAGAGTTGAGGTTTTCATAGTCGTCTTTGCTCAGACCTTTACGTGCCAGCAACTGATAGCTTTTGCGCCGGTAGTACCAGTTGATCAAAAACGTGCCGACGCCAACTGCTGAGCCGACCAGAAAGGCGACGTCCTGCGATGTCAGACTGGCGAGCCAGGTCAGCGAAGTGGCGATGAAATAGGCGCAGCCTGAACTGATGCGCTCCGTATTCAGTCCCATAATTTGATCGTTTCCTGAACCGGTTGTTCTGCAATGTCGGGCATAAAGACGGCTGTGCCGTGAGGTAATAACGGGCCTAAATCCGCGATGCCAATATTGGCGGCATACACTTTTTCGACGACGAGTGCCGTGCGGTTGTAATAGCGCCAGCAAAGAGAATCGAGGGTATCGCCCTGTTCTGCATAGACTTTCATGAACTTTCTCCACAAGTGAGTGAAATCGTCAGGAGGTGAGTTCAGTCTGCGCAATAGCACTCCGGGCGGCAATCTGAGTGGGATGTGAAACAGCTGGCACAACAGGTAAGCAGACAGCGAAGAGAGGGAAAGGGCGGGGCGCTTAGTCCGGAGGGAAACCGGTCGGGCAAGCGCCAGTAATGTTGGCTACTACCGCCGCAGGATCTGGCAATCAGTGGGTGTCGTCAGTGCTCCCGTTGCAATACACAACGTCCTGGTTCTCGTCAGTCAGCGCCTGGCTGGCCAGCTCTGAGATCAGTGACATCACGACCAGGAATTCTTTTGGATTGCATTGCGCCGTCTGCGAAATGTCTGCGATCAATTGTATCCTGGACAACGTTAACTGTTGTTTAGTCAGGTTTTCCATTTTCTCCCCTCGCCAGATACTGTGTTTATATACAGTATTCTTTAATTGATCTGATACGTCAACAGCCAGAGTATTTTAAAATTTATAATCCATTGAATTTATGTATGAATTTTTATTGGCGCGGTTTTTGTATCAATGACTGACTTTGTCAGGCGGGAGGCGATCCACAGTTATTGACAGAACTCCAAGGTATACGAATCTTCGATATTTCCGTATAAGAAGGCCGGTGACGGACAATCCGCCACTGTGCAGTGTGTGTCAGAAAAATATGAGAGATGCCCAGATGAGGGGCATAAATGCCGATGACTTTATTGCGGGGCTCGTCGTAGGCATTTTTCTCCTCGCTGAGTTGACGGGCAACGCGAACCGTTTGCGCCTTGCGGGGAATGTGAATACCACCCTGTGCCTGAATATAACGGGCGAAATCACCTTCATCGGCAGCGCTGCGCACGTTTTCAACCCGTGCGTCAAAACGGCTGGTCAGATTCTGGTGGCGGATCCGCCTGCATTCTCGCCAGGCGCCGACCGAGGGAATACCGATGGCGTGGAATTGTGGGATCCGCCACGTCGAGGCCCAGGAGGTGACCGCAGTGGCGATATCTGTCAGCAAGCGTCCAGAGTCAAAATCGGTTTCGCCATCGAGCGCGTATCCATCGATATTCTTGGCGACGTATTTCGCGATATATCCGGCTGCGCCACCCCGGTTTAGCGGCTTGCAATTGAAACGTGACTCAGCGGCACCCGGTTCATCCGAATCTTCTTCAAGAGCATAACGGCGCATAACCTCTGTCACTTTTTGCTGCTGATCCTGCGGTGTGAACAACATCATGTGCCAGTGCGGCGTGCCGTCATGATGCGGTTCGACGACGCGTACGCCGTAAACTTTCAGGTTCCGGTCTTTAAAAGTGGTACGGATTTTTGCCCAGACAGCCACCAGATAACGCTGCGCATCTTTGGGGGTAAACGCGTGCTGATCCCATTTCTGGTTAAAAACGGGTGATGAACCGGTGCCAGTCGTTTTTAGCGGATGGTATTTTGACGGCGTGGTCAGCGTGATAAACAGGCCGCAGTCCCGCTGCTGGTCAGCAACATCTTCGACGCCGGCGATCAGCGTCATCAGTTCCATACGACGAAGTTTGGGATTGGAAATGCTGGCCAATACGGTATCCAGCAAACTCAGCGTTTCACCGGATTCAACATTTTCGAGCTGGCACTGTTTCAGGTAGTTGATGGCGGATAAGCGGCGTGATACCACGTCACGGATGGCGTTTTTACTGGCATAAGGCGATGTCGCGCGGCTGACATAACCGCAGGCAATCATCAGGGATTCCCGCCACAAACGCTGTTTTGAACGCAGCTGTTTTTCCCACCATTCGCCGCTGACCAGACGTGAAATGCTTGCGACAGCCGAATGCGTTGTCATACGGCCTTTTTGCCATTTCTGCCAGTAAAGAGGTTGTACGCGGCAGGAACGTGCCATCGCGGCGACATGGCTGTAAATTTCCTGCTGTGTGCTGTCGCGCAACAAAATGCCGGGTTCGTCAGGACGGTTTTTCAGCCAGCATTCACAGTGATATTCATAGGCATCCTGCATTTGCACGGCAAGTTTGTTGGCCAGCCTTCTCAGACCGTCATCATTAAGATCGGGCAAGCGGTTAAACATTTCTTCTTCAGTGAGTAGCTTTTGCGAGATTTGACGATTCAGTGTGTTTCGCGCATTTACCAGCTTAATACGCGGCCATACGCGTTGCGTGAAAACTGTCATCAGGAAATGGAACGCCGCGCGTACTCCTTTAGTTTCCAGTAAAAATGTATACCGCTGATATAACGGCGTGCGCACGCAACGGGGCAGTGCTGCCAGCTGAGAAAGGGCCGTTTGCTGGCGCTGA
Source organism: Rahnella sp. P4_A8 (assembly GCF_056402435.1). Taxonomy (NCBI): domain Bacteria; kingdom Pseudomonadati; phylum Pseudomonadota; class Gammaproteobacteria; order Enterobacterales; family Yersiniaceae; genus Rahnella; species Rahnella sp. P4_A8. The sequence continues at coordinate 9,250 of NZ_JBFUHK010000060.1, forward strand.
CAAAAGTCACGGGTCAGTGGTTTTTCCAGCGGGCTGCTGAGCGCTGCGCGGGGGGCATTCCACCACCAGGTACCCGCAAAATATTGCCCTGGTGTCCGGTTAAATGCAGGTGGGGGCGAAGGGATTGTTCTGCCTCTGATATTCTCTGACATACATTTATTCCGAAAAATAAAATAGAAAATCCTCTCCGGAAATAATATTATTTCCAGCGTGATGATTAATTTAAATAATATTAATTAGACTTTTTATACGGGGCGGTAATTCTTTCTTTTAATCTCCTCAATTTCCTGACATTCAATACATCGCTGTACACCGGGGATGATTTTCCTGCGTGGCTCCGCAATCGGAGAATCACAATCCACGCAGAAGAAGGCCGACAGTGCAGGCCGGGTACGGGTTGCCTGCGTAATCTGCGCTTCGAGGATTTTTAACTGATACTCCTGCGATTCATCTATCCAGTCTGCCATCAGTAAAGTTCTCCTTTAAATATCGCCGTGAAGTGGCGAAGTGATAATAATGCCTGCATTATTTTCATTTTTTCCTCATTATTTAATTGTGAATATGTCAGTAAGGTATGATGGCGTTTAAGACCGGCGTGAAAACATAATGTGAGTTTCCATTTTTCAGGAGCCTGATCATAAATAACCTCAACCTGATTCTTACTCTGAACGAAATAAGTTTCTTTCAGATGAGCGATATGGCGCAGGCCGGTCTGGCGCTGCTGCTCTGTTCCTAAAAACATCGCGTCTCCTTATTTCTCCACGACGCCGTAAATTTGGTATCATGGTCGTCTGTCGGTACATTACATAATCAATCTAAACTTGCATTTGCGAGTTGTCAAGATGATATTTACAGATTCAGGGGTTTTCGCCAGATGCAATTAGATGAACTTGAAGGTGGAAAAGCTGTTCTGACGCGTATGCTTCAGGCTTACGGCTTTAGCATGCAGAAGGAACTGGGGGATCTGTATGGATTATCATCTGGCACGATAAGTACCTGGGTAAGAAGAGATTATTTCCCCGGTGATGTGGTCGTGGCCTGTGCGCTGGATACCGGCGTCTCGTTGCGCTGGCTGGCAACGGGCAAAGGCGCGATGCAGGATGCAAGCTCTTCGGCTGCCGTGGCGTCAGGTGAAATCCGTCAGCTTAAAAAATTGAGATTGCGCGGCGGGGAGCTTGAGGAAGAAGGCCTCTGGACGGTTGACCCTTCGCTATTGGACGATTCGCTGGCGCAGCCTGCGTATATCGTGAAAGGCAATCATTCATGGATTATCGATCTGGGCAGCACACATCCCGGCAATGGTCGCTGGCTGTTGGACATTGATGGTGATCTGGACGTTTATGATGTGGCCCGTATTCCTGGTAACCGTCTGAGCGTGACGCGTCAGGAAAGCCATTTCGAGTGTGGCGTGGATGAAGTGACTGCTTTAGGGCAGGTATTTATTACCCTGGATCGTAATCTGTAAATTTCGTCTCCTCAGCAGCTCCCTGTTGCTGAGGGCATTTCTGACGTTGTTCTCCTTTCCTCCCCTGAAATTCCTTTTTCACCGCTGACAAACCGTGTGTAATATTTACGGTACATCCTTTTCGTCTGATCCGCTTTTTATGTAAAGTTAACTTTCCGTTGTCTGCATATCAATGGTGAAATGGTAATGTTAAGTTTACAACTAAGGCTTGCTAAGTTTACGTGCTGTGTTAATGTTGTCCGCAGATGCCGCCGTGGCAGCCCATTTTCCTTATAACGGAACACGATCATGCAAAAAGACGCCCTGAATAATGTTCATATTACTGCTGAACAAATCCTTATCACTCCTGAAGAGCTGAAAAACCGTTTTCCTTTAAGCGTCAGCGACGAAAACAGTATTTCCGAAGCACGTAAAACCATCGCGGATATCGTCCATGGTCGTGATCCTCGTCTTCTGGTGGTGTGTGGCCCTTGCTCAATTCATGACGTGGATGCGGCGCTGGATTACGCGCGTCACCTGAAAACACTGGCGGCCGAACTCAGCGATCGTTTGTACATCGTGATGCGTGTTTACTTTGAAAAGCCGCGGACCACTGTCGGCTGGAAAGGGTTAATTAACGATCCGCACATGGACGGCACGTTTGATGTGGAAGCGGGTCTGCACATTGCCCGTGATTTGTTGCTGCAACTGGTTGGCATGGGTTTACCGCTGGCGACAGAAGCGCTGGATCCCAACAGTCCGCAATACTTAGGTGATCTGTTCAGCTGGTCAGCAATCGGTGCGCGTACGACCGAATCTCAGACTCACCGCGAAATGGCGTCTGGTTTGTCAATGCCGGTGGGCTTCAAGAACGGGACTGACGGCAGCCTGGGTACGGCGATCAATGCGATGCGTGCTGCAGAAATGGCGCACCGCTTTGTGGGGATCAATCAGGCCGGTCAGGTTTGCCTGTTGCAGACTCAGGGCAACCCGGACGGGCATGTGATTTTGCGCGGCGGCAAAATGCCAAACTACAGCGAGCAGGACGTTCAGGCCTGTGAAAAACAGATGGCCGATGCGGGACTCCATCCTTCCTTGATGATAGATTGCAGTCACGGTAACTCAAACAAAGACTATCGTCGCCAGCCTGTCGTGGCTCAGTCTGTCATCGATCAGATTAAAGCCGGTAACCGCTCTATCACGGGGCTGATGCTGGAAAGTCATCTGAACGAAGGCAGCCAGTCTTCTGAACAACCGCGTTCAGAAATGAAATACGGTGTGTCTGTTACGGATGCCTGCATTAACTGGGAAACCACGGAAAACCTGCTGCGCACGATGCATCAGGAACTGGGCGACGCGCTGGCGGCACGAATCGCAGGAGAGTAAGTTTTTATGGTGGCAGAACTTAACGCGTTGCGCGATCAGATCGACGACGTTGATAAAGCGTTGTTAGATCTCTTATCACGGCGTCTTGCGCTGGTGGCAGAAGTCGGGGAAGTCAAAAGTCGTTATGGTTTGCCGATTTATGTCCCTGAACGGGAAGCGGCAATGCTGGCTTCACGCCGTCAGGAAGCGCAGAACCTCGGTGTTCCGCCCGATCTGATTGAAGATGTATTGCGCCGCGTGATGCGTGAGTCCTACTCAAGCGAAAACGATAAAGGCTTCAAAACATTGCATCCGGCATTGCGCCCGGTGGTGATTATTGGCGGAAACGGGCAGATGGGGCGCTTGTTCACTCGTCTGCTTGAACTTTCCGGTTATCAGGTAAAAGTGCTGGAGCAGGAAGACTGGCCGCAGGCAGAAACATTACTGGCGGATGCCGGAATGGTGATTGTCAGCGTACCGATCCATCTGACTGAAGAAGTGATCGCACGTCTGCCAAAACTGCCGGATGACTGTATTCTGGTGGATCTGGCGTCAGTGAAAAATCGTCCGCTGCAGGCGATGCTGGCGGTGCATGAAGGTCCGGTGCTTGGCTTGCATCCTATGTTTGGGCCGGATGTCAGCAGCCTGGCAAAACAGGTTGTGGTGTACTGCGATGGTCGTGAACCTCAGGCCTATCAGTGGTTGCTGGAGCAGTTACAGGTCTGGGGTGCTCGCCTGCATAAAATCAGTGCGGTCGAGCACGACCAGAACATGGCGTTCATTCAGGCGTTACGCCACTTTGCAACGTTTGCTTATGGCATGCATTTATCAGAAGAAAACGTTGAAATCGAACAGTTGCTGGCTCTGTCTTCACCGATCTATCGCCTCGAACTGGCGATGGTTGGTCGCTTGTTTGCACAGGATCCGCAGCTTTACGCTGATATTATTATGTCGTCAGAAAGTAATCTGGCGCTGATCAAACGTTACTATCAGCGTTTTGGCGATGCACTTGCTCTGCTGGAAACGGGTGATAAACAGGCGTTTATCGATAAGTTCAGGCAGGTTGAGCACTGGTTCGGTGATTATGCACCGCGTTTCCTGAAAGAAAGTGGTGCGTTACTCCGTCAGGCCAACGACAATCGCAAGTAAGCTTTTCGGAAATGCTGTCTGTAAATGAAAAGAAGGGCGTTGCAGTTGTATGCAGCGCCCTTTTTGTTTGTGGAAAATTACAGGTCGACGGAAACGACGTTTTCGCTTGGATAACAGCCGAGAACTTTCAGCGAGCGTGTGATTGGAGCCAGATCCTTCAGCGCCTTTTTCATCTCTTCTGAACGCAGGTTTGCCTGCACATCGATATAAAACATCTCTTCCCACGGATTACCGTTGATCGGACGTGATTCCAGCTTGGTCATGATGATGCCCTGATCACGCAGCACCAGAAGCGCGTTCACCAGCGCCCCCGCTTGCTGGCCAGTGGCCATAATCAGCGTGGTTTTAGCCGGGACCTGGTCTGTCACTTCAATGGCTTTGCGCGCCAGAATAATGAAGCGGGTGATGTTTTCCTGCTGGTTCGCCAGGTTGTGTTCGAGCACCTGCAATTTGTACAACGCGCCACCGGCTTCGCTGCCCAGCGCAGCCACGTGCGGAGAATTGGCTGCCGCCACTTTCTCCATCGCCGCCGCAGTGCTTTCGCAGTATTCAATTTTCCAGTGAGGGAAGCGGTTAATGAACTGGCTGCATTGCTGGAAGGGTTGCGGATGGCTGTAAACCGTCTGAATCTGAGATAAATCCGTGTCTGCCGCCACCAGAACGCAATGATCGATAGGGTTTGTCAGCTCGCCCACAATCGACAAACTGGTGTGTTGCAACAGGTCATAAACATCATTGATTGAGCCGGAACTGGTATTTTCAATCGGCAATACCGCGTAATCAGCCTGGCCGGTTTCAACCTGAGAAAAGATATCCTGGAATTTCTGGCAGCCACATTCGATGAACTGGTCGAAATGACGTGCGGCAAACTGACGGGCGGCGAGATGTGAATATGAACCTTTCGGACCGAGGAAAGCGATGCGGGCTGAATCAGAAGAGGTTTTATTCAGATGTTGCTGCAGGAGTGCCTGCTGTGTGAGAACGGAATCTTCAATGATTAGCTGATAAACGCGGGTGATATAATGACCGTCCAGCCCCTGTTTTTTCCCTTCCTGAATCAGTGTGTTAATCAGTTCGGCTTCGCGTTCTTTATCGCGGATAGGGCGGTGAGAGTGCATTTTGGATTGCGCGACCTCAATCGCCATCGTACGTCGTTCTGCCAGCAGGGCCAGCAATTTCAGGTCTAATGCGCTGATGCGTTCGCGCAGAGCCAGTAATGAGTTCTCGGTCATGTTATTACCCTTTTAGATGTTCTTTCTTTCAGCAAAATGTGTAAAACGCAGGCATAAAAAAAGCCCCCTTTTCAGGAGGCTTTGTTGTTCGTCTTCGCATTCATTCTTTCGCGACGAAACGCCTCCCAATCAGGGGAAGGTAAAAAAGAATGCGAAGAAAAACAGACGGGTATTCATGTATACGTTGTTTCCATAAGTTTGAGCAGAGTCTTAAAGTAACCGCTGGGTTTTCCCTGTGTCAATAAGATTCCTTCAGACACAAAAAACGCGCCCCTCAGAGCGCGTTGTTACTGACATGCCGGATAACCCGGTTATTCCTCTTCTTCCTGCACCGGTTCCAGATTGAGTTCTTTGACGCCGGACTCTGCACGGCGGGCCTCACCTTTATGCTGCGCTTTATTGAGCTGGCGCTCGAGTTTGGTCGTCATTTCGTTAATCGCAGCGTACATATCATCGTGCGTAGCACTGGCAACCAGTTTTCCGTTTGGTGTACTGATGGTCGCATCGGCGACAAATCCCTGAGGTTCTTTCGACAGGATTATGTGTGGGTTAATGAGCTGAGTTTGCCATTTATCCAGTTTTTTCAGACGCCCTTCGATGTGTTCACGAATCGCGGGGGTGATGTCCATTTGTTTACTGGTAATGTTGACTGTCATATAACTTACCTCTCTTCTTTCCGTCTCCGATGAATCCAACATACCAGCCTTTTTTACGAAATGCGTCCCTAAACTCGCGGTTTTTTGTCACTTTTTGTCAATGTTGAAGTTTATGTGACTCAGGGTAATTAATGGCCGGAAAGGCCTTGAGACTTCATTCAGGAGCAGGCATGATTGATGGGATCAGTACGTTATTCTTTCCTGTGTTTCTGCAATTATCCCCTAAAAAGAGCCAAAAAAAACGGCAGCCTGAGCTACCGTTTGTCCACGGACATGTAAAATTATGCTGCGCTGTTGGCGGCAATAATTTTCGCGACTTTATCAGCCTGAGTGTTCAGCTGCAGTTCRCGGTAGGCGTTTTCCATCAACGGCAGCGCATCATGCGTTGCTTTCGTATCCGGATAATCTTTCAGCATTTGTTCTACACGGTTAACGACAGCGACGTAAGCACCGCGTTTAGTGTAGTATTGCACCACTGACAGCTCGTATTTCGCCAAACGATCTTTCAGGAATACCAAACGTTTAGTCGCGTCAGTGGCGTACTGGCTGTTTGGATACGTGTGGATCAACTGGCTGAAATCACGGAATGCTGCACGTGCATGCTGTGGATCACGGTCTGAACGATCAACACCGAAAAATCCTTGCAGGGCACTGTCATCCAACGCCATATCCGTTAAACCACGCATATACATGACGTAGTCGATATTCGGATGTGTTGGGTTCAGACGCATAAAGCGATCAATAGAAGCCTGAGCCATAGGCAAGTCAGCAGACTTGTAATAGGCATAAATCAGATCTAACTGAACTTGCTGCGAGTAAGGCCCAAACGGATAGCGGTTATCCAGCGCTTCTAATTGCGCAATAGCGCCTTTAAAGTTACCGTCCTGCAGCTTTTGCTGGGCAGTGGCATAAAGGACGTTAGGCGGGTTATCGGGAACCGTTTCTTTGGAACTGGAGCAACCGACCAGCGCCAGGCTCAACGTGGCTGCTGCCACCAGATATTTCACACGCGTCATGACGTTTTGATTATCCTCAGGTGTTATTCTGGGAGACTGTCCGTTAAGCTCCCGACAAAGACCAGCTACAATAGCACATTATTTTAAACGGCATCGCCGTGAAAACCCAACGTTAACCAAGAAGCTGCATATGGCACAACAAGTACAACTCACCGCAACGGTGGCCGAATCTCAACTCGGTCAACGGTTAGATCAGGCTTTGGCCGAATTGTTCCCTGATTATTCAAGATCTCGCATAAAAGATTGGATCCTTGAAGACAGGGTCACGGTCAATGGCAAAAAAGTGACCAAACCAAAAGAAAAAGTGTTGGGTGGCGAGGCTATCGCAATCGATGCGCAAATTGAAGAAGAAGCGCGTTGGCTGCCACAAGATATCGCTTTAGATATCGTGTATGAAGATACTGATATTTTAGTCATCAATAAACCCCGTGATCTGGTTGTTCATCCGGGCGCCGGGAATCCTGATGGCACGGTACTGAATGCGCTGCTGCATTATTACCCTGCAATTATTGATGTACCGCGCTGCGGCATCGTGCATCGCCTGGATAAAGATACCACCGGTCTGATGGTGGTGGCGAAGTCGGTGCCTGCACAAACGCACCTGGTGACCGCACTTCAGGCCCGCGAAATTACCCGCGAATATGAAGCCGTGGCGATTGGTACAATGACGGCAGGCGGCACAGTGAATGAGCCGATTGCGCGCCATTCCACCAAGCGTACGCATATGGCGGTTCATCCGACTGGCAAACCGGCGACGACACACTATCGCATCATGGAGCATTTCCGTGCTCATACGCGTCTGCGCTTGCGTCTGGAGTCCGGTCGTACACACCAGATCCGCGTGCATATGGCGCACATTAACCATCCTCTGTTAGGCGATCAACTGTATGGTGGCCGTCCACGTCTGCCAAAAGGTGCTTCAGAACCGTTCATTAATATGCTGCGCGGATTCGATCGTCAGGCTCTTCACGCTACCATGCTGCGTCTTTATCATCCGGTCACTGGTATTCAGATGGAATGGCATGCGCCACTTCCGCAGGATATGGTTGACCTGATCAATGCGCTTAAAGCGGATACCGAAGAGTTCAAGGACCAGATGAACTGGTAATGAGCGTGCTTATCCAGCCTCAGTGGCCGCAACCGGCATCGGTGCGGTCATGTGCGACAACCCGCGAAGGAGGCGTCAGTCTGCCTCCTTACGGTTCGCTTAACCTCGGCAGTCATGTCGGGGATTCTCCTGAGCATGTTGCGCTGAACCGCCAGCGGTTGATCGCGCTGGGCGGTCTGCCTGCTTCGCCACACTGGCTTGAGCAGGTTCATGGCACCGACGTGGTTCGTTTATCATCGCAAACTCCCCTTATTCCGACACAGATTGCCGATGCGGCCTATACCCGCGAGCCAGGCGTTGTCTGTGCAGCAATGACAGCCGATTGTTTACCGGTTCTGTTTTGCAGTAAAAACGGCGATGAAGTCGCTGCAGCTCATGCGGGCTGGCGGGGATTGTGTGCGGGTGTATTAGAAAATACAGTGGCCTGTTTTGAAGCGACTCCCGGGGACGTGATGGCATGGATGGGACCGGCGATTGGCCCTTCTCATTTTGAAGTTGGCGGCGAAGTTCGCGAAGCCTTTATGGCTGTGGACTCTGCCGTATCCGTCGCTTTCAGACCTGCAGGTGCCAAATTCATGGCCGACATTTACCAGCTTGCACGGTTTCGCTTGCAAGCTGCGGGCATCACCGCCCTCTACGGCGGTGAATATTGCACTGTGACAGACAGCAACAAATTTTACTCTTATCGGCGCGACGGAATTACCGGACGGCTGGCAAGTTTAATTTGGCTGATATAACCTATCGAATCAAGACGATCCATCACGCATAACAGCTGTCCTCTGAATATACTGCCAAGATAACCTTGAAAACGTGAGGGTTGACCTCATCTAATCTCCAGTAGCAATTTTGTTCAGTATTGGAGGTGTTATGCGTCTGGATCGTCTTACCAGCAAATTCCAGCTTGCCCTCGCGGATGCTCAGTCACTCGCGCTCGGGCGCGACAATCAATTTATCGAACCTGTTCACCTGATGAGTGCTTTGCTTACTCAGGAAGGCGGAACCGTACGTCCTTTATTAACGGCGGCTGGGATAGATACCCAGAAACTGCGCACGGACGTTGATCAGGCTTTGGGGCGTTTGCCGCAAGTTGAAGGTACCGGCGGTGATGTTCAACCATCCCATGAGCTGGTACGTGTTTTAAATCTTTGTGACAAGCTGGCACAACAACGTGCCGATACTTTCATCTCTTCAGAACTGTTTGTTCTGGCCGTGATGAAAGACCACGGCTCTTTAACGGATCTGTTAAAAGCCAGCGGTACAACGGCCGAGAAAATCACAGCGGCTATCGATCAAATGCGTGGGGGTGAGAAAGTGGATGACCAGAATGCCGAAGACCAGCGTCAGGCATTAAAAAAATTCACTATCGATCTGACCGAACGTGCCGAGCAGGGCAAACTGGATCCGGTCATCGGTCGTGATGAAGAAATTCGCCGGACTATTCAGGTTCTGCAACGTCGTACCAAAAATAACCCGGTGCTGATTGGTGAGCCAGGTGTCGGTAAAACCGCGATTGCGGAAGGACTGGCACAGCGCATCATTAATGGTGAAGTGCCGGAAGGTCTGAAAAATAAACGTGTGCTTTCATTAGACATGGGTGCATTGGTTGCCGGTGCCAAGTATCGCGGTGAATTTGAAGAACGTCTGAAAGGCGTGCTGAGTGATCTGGCTAAACAGGAAGGCAACGTCATTCTGTTTATCGACGAATTGCATACCATGGTCGGTGCGGGTAAAGCCGATGGCGCAATGGATGCCGGCAATATGCTGAAACCGGCTCTGGCGCGTGGTGAACTTCACTGTGTAGGTGCGACGACATTAAATGAATATCGTCAGTTCATCGAGAAAGATGCGGCGTTAGAGCGTCGTTTCCAGAAAGTGTTTGTTGCCGAGCCTTCTGTTGAAGACACCATCGCTATCTTGCGTGGTCTGAAAGAACGCTATGAGCTGCATCACCATGTACAGATTACTGACCCGGCTATCGTTGCAGCAGCCACATTGTCGCAGCGTTATATCTCGGATCGTCAGTTACCGGATAAAGCAATCGACCTTATAGATGAAGCGGCATCCAGCATTCGTATGCAGATGGACTCTAAACCGGAGTCTCTGGACCGTCTCGATCGCCGTATTATCCAGCTCAAACTGGAACAGCAGGCGCTGAAAAAAGAGTCTGATGATGCCAGTGTGAAACGTCTGGAAATGCTGGAAACCGAACTGAGCCAGAAAGAGCGTGAATATTCTGAGCTGGAAGAAGAGTGGAAAGCTGAGAAAGCATCCCTGACCGGCACGCAGAATATTAAAGCCGAGCTGGAGCAGGCAAAGATTACGCTTGAACAGGCTCGCCGCGTTGGCGATCTGGGCCGTATGTCAGAATTGCAGTACGGTAAAATCCCGGAACTGGAAAAACAGCTGGCAGCGGCGACTCAGGCAGACGGTAAAACCATGAAGCTGCTGCGCAACCGTGTAACAGATGTGGAAATTGCCGACGTGCTGGCGCGCTGGACCGGTATTCCGGTTGCCCGGATGCTTGAAAGTGAACGTGAAAAACTGCTGCGTATGGAAGAAGAACTTCATAACCGTGTGATTGGCCAGAACGAGGCGGTAGAAGCAGTATCGAATGCCATTCGTCGTAGCCGCGCAGGATTGTCAGATCCAAACCGTCCGATCGGGTCATTCCTGTTCCTCGGTCCGACCGGTGTGGGTAAAACAGAGCTGTGTAAAGCGCTGGCGACATTCCTGTTTAACAGCGATGACGCGATGGTTCGCATCGATATGTCAGAGTTTATGGAAAAACACTCCGTTTCACGTCTGGTCGGTGCGCCTCCGGGTTATGTCGGTTATGAGGAAGGGGGTTACCTGACCGAAGCGGTTCGTCGTCGTCCTTACTCTGTCATCTTGTTAGATGAAGTTGAGAAGGCGCACCCGGATGTCTTCAACATCTTATTGCAGGTGCTGGATGACGGCCGTTTAACTGACGGGCAGGGGAGAACAGTTGATTTCCGCAACACGGTTGTCATTATGACCTCTAACCTGGGCTCTGACATTATTCAGCAGCACTTCGGTGAGGCCAGCTATGCGCAGATGAAAGCGTCGGTAATGGAAGTGGTCACACACAGCTTCCGTCCGGAATTCATCAACCGTATAGATGAAGTGGTTGTGTTCCATCCGCTGGGTCATGCGCATATCAAGAATATCGCCAAGATCCAGCTGGCACGTTTGTATAAACGCTTAGAAGAACACGGCTACACGGCAACGCTGACCGATGCGGCGCTGGAACTGCTGGGTAACACAGGATTTGACCCGGTTTATGGTGCGCGTCCATTGAAACGTGCCATCCAGCAGGAGATTGAGAACCCGCTGGCTCAGCAAATCTTGTCTGGCAAGCTGATCCCAGGCAAACCAATTACTGTCGATGTGGAAGATGATCACATCATCGCAAGACAGTAAATAGATAAATAGCGGCCTTATAACGGGCTCCGGAGTCATTCGGAGCCCGTTTTTTATGCATTACTTGTGTGTTACTTATTCATTTGGTGAATTTATGAACGCTTGGTAGGAAAAGTGAAATTAGCCCTTGCGGCCTGCTGAGAACTCCCTATAATGCCGCTCCATCGACAGGGAACAACGTGAACAACATCACGAAGTAACCGGGTCGGAAAGATTAAAAACAGTGATGACCGGATAAAATAAACGGTTGACACTGAATGAGGAAAGCGTAATATACGCCACCTCGAGTTAGTAAGCGAAAGCGCGTAACTCACTGCTCTTTAACAATTTATCAGACAATCTGTGTGGGCACTCACAAGACGATATCAGCCACTTCGGTGGCAAAAAATATCAAGTCTTAGAG